>JAJRZP010000123.1 GCA_024275195.1 Chloroflexota bacterium
CCGGGATCAAGAAAGCCGGTGGCGACGCGGTTGCAGTCACCGAATCGGTATCTACTTTTGATGGTGGAGGGCGAATCGTTCAGGCAGCACTCGATGCTTTCGGTCATCTCGATATCGTAGTCACAGCCGCTGGAATTCTTCGCGACCGCATGATCTACAACATGACGGAGGAGGAATGGGACTCCGTTTACGATGTGCATCTCAAGGGTACTTTCAACGTTGTTCGTCACGCCGCACCCCTGTTCAGGCAGCAGCGAGGTGGCAGGATTATCACATTCACTTCGGAGTCAGGGCTGGTCGGATTTCCCGGACAGGCGAACTACGGTGCGGCGAAATCTGGAATCCACGGCTTCACAAAGGTTGTCGCCAAAGACCTCGGAAAGTACGGCGTGACCGCGAACTCGATCGCGCCACGCGCCGAGACTCGGATGGTCGAGTCGATTCCCGAGGTGACGCGGCAGAAGCTCGCTGCTACAGGCCTGTTCCCCGGTAAAGATGAGGCCTCCTGGGAGCCAGAGGACGTCGCTCCATTTGTTGCGTTCCTGGCATCGGACTATTCGGCACCAGTAAACGGTCAGACCTTCCTTGTATACGGGGGAAATGTCGTTCATATGACGCTGCCGCGTCGAGTGAAGACGATCTACAACTCGGCACCTCCTGCTACATGGGAGCCGGAACAGCTCGACGCCCAGATTGGCCCGAACTTACTCGGGCACCCACCTGTTGAGGGGTCGAGTGCGGGCAAACGCCTCGAAGGCAAAGTGGCCGTTGTGACTGGAGCCGGTCGTGGGATCGGTCGTGGCATCGCAAAATTACTGGCATCACAAGGTGCAGCGGTCGTCGTCGCTGACGTTGGAGCCGCCCTTGACGGTGACGGCGAGGACACAACACCGGCCGCACAGGTCGTTGAAGAAATTTCTGAGTTGGGCGGTCGTGCCGTTGCTTCCTATCACTCGGTTGCCACGATGGAGGGTGGCGAGAACATCGTCAAAACTGCGATGGAGGAGTTCGGCAGGCTCGACATTGTCGTGACTGCTGCTGGAATTCTTCGTGACCGAATGCTGTTCAACATGACAGAGCAGGAGTGGGACGACGTGATGGGCGTACACCTGAAAGGAACGTTCTCGGTGGTTCAGCCTGCCTCGAAGATATTCAAAGAGCAGGGCAGTGGTCGGATCGTCACTTTTAGCTCGGTATCGGGTTTATATGGATATGGTGGGCAGGCGAACTACGGCGCAGCCAAAGATGCGATAGCCGGGTTTACCCGAGTGGTGGCGAAAGATCTGGCGAAGTACGGTGTGACTGCCAATGCTATTTCACCCGGGGCGCAAACTCGCATGACCGATTCGATTCCCGACTCGACCAAGAATATGCGAAAAGGAGAGTTCCTCCCACCACCCGAGGGCACGCTGACGACAGAACCCGAGCAGGTTGCACCGATGATCGCATGGCTGGCCTCCGATCAGGCCGCTGATGTGACAGGTCGGATATTCCACTGTGTCGGTAACCGCGTAAGCCTGATGAACTCGCCAGAGCAGGGTCGCTCGATTCACAAGGCCGGGCGCTGGACGGTTGAAGAACTCGCTGGCGTATTTCCTGAGACAATCGGGATGGATCTCGTAAATCCCGCACCACCACAAGACGGCTAGAGAAATCGCTCCCCTGGCGTGACCACCGATACGCAGACTCCTGTTGGGCGCATCATTCGTTCACCATTTGATCGAAAACAGGCGTCAGGCGTTCACGGGCCGCTGCACGTTCGTCGTTGTCGGTAGCCGGTTCGAAGGCCGACTCCTCTTCCGGGTCGGAGTTCAGGTCGAACAACCTGCCGTCGTCATACAGCTTCCAACGGTGGTCGCGTATGAATCGGGCGAATCGGTGGACGCGTCCGCTCATCGGCTCAAAGTGGAAGTAGATCCATTCACGCGGATTCCCCGGTTCGCCTTTGAGTTGCGGCAAAAACGAGCGACCGTCGATCAAGTAGTCTGGCGGAGGCGTAATTTCTGCGGCTTCGAGGATGGTTGGAAGAAAGTCCGAGGCATCGATCAGGTCTGTCGTAACGGAACCCGCAGGAATCGTTCCCGGCCAACTGCATATCAGCGGGACGTGGGTACCGCGGTCGACTGTAAGCCCCTTACCACCACAAACCTCGGTGTGCGAGTGCATGACGGAGCAGACCTCGATTGGCGAGCCATTGTCGCCGACATAGATCACGAGCGTGTCTTCGGCGATTCCCAGTTCTGCCAGCTTATCGTTGACACGGCCGATCACCTTGTCGTGGTATTCGACCATGTCTTTGTAGTAGCGAGGATCATCGTCCCATCCCTCGAGTTCGTCCCATGTTCGGCCACCGAGAGTTTCGTTTGATGGCGGAATGAAATCATCGAACTCCGGGCTGTCAGGAGTCGGCTCAAGGGGGCGGTGCGTTAGCGCCATCGGGAAGTAGACGAAGAACGGGTCGTCCTGATTCTTCTCCATGAAATCCATGATGTAGTCGGCAAAAATATCCTCACCGTACTTACCTGCGGTGTTGTCGAGAAACTTGCCGTTCTCGTAGATGATCGGGTCTTTGTATCTGGAACCTTTTTCCTCGGTGTGATGCGGATGCCATACGCAGAACTCATCGAATCCGGCATCTTCTATCGTCTGACCAGTTGAGCGCGCTTCAGGCATTTCATCGGGCGGGTTGTACGAGTGAAGCTGCCACTTGCCAGCAATACATGTTTTATATCCGGCTGCCGAGAACAGATGCCCGAATGTGACTTCGTCCGGGGCAATGAGACCAAATCCAATGTAGTTGCGGAAGTTGTATTTTCCGGTCATCAACTGCACACGGGTTGGGGTGCAGAGTGGTTGGACATGAGCATTCTCGAAGCGCACACCTTCCGCTGCCATACCGTCGAGAACCGGGGTGGCGTACGAAGTGCCACCATTTGCTCCAATGGCTTCATATCCGAGATCATCGGACATGATCAGGACAATGTTCGGGCGACGGTTGTTTGTCATTTGTGATTATTGCTTTCGGTCGCTAATCGGGAGGATTAAATACTGGCATACGACCTCACGATCCTATCCCAAATACTTGAGTGCGTTGAGTATAAGTTTTTGAAATTGCGGATGCTGCTGCGAAGACCCTGCATGACCGAGGGCGATGTTGGCCACTTTGCCTTTGCCGAACTGGTGTGTCCAGCCGAGGGGTTTTTCGTCACCCTCGACTACGCCGTGCATAAATGCGTCAATCTCGGGCTGAAGGTCGAGTCCGCAGTAGCACTCGTCGTAGGTCCAGAAATTCGAGACCCCCGTTGTGATTGGATGATTGGCGTTTTCAATGAATACTTCAAACCATCCAAAGGGTGGGTGCCAGCTTTCGCCAAGAACCCAACCTCCGCCCGTGATCTTCTTCATCTGCGACCATTCGGGGCAAGATGCCGCAGAAATGTGAATCGATAGGAGGGAGCCGCCACTGGCGACGTAGTTTTCGAATCCCGAGCGTTGCGCGTCATCGAAATCGTTGCCGGTG
Organism: Chloroflexota bacterium; assembly: GCA_024275195.1. Classification (GTDB taxonomy): domain Bacteria; phylum Chloroflexota; class Dehalococcoidia; order Lucifugimonadales; family Lucifugimonadaceae; genus Lucifugimonas. The sequence goes on from JAJRZP010000123.1 coordinate 3,521, forward strand.
ACTTCCTGTCTCAGGGTATTGAGTACGATTGCGTCGAATCCAGACAGGTCTCCTGCAAGTTCCGCGGCCGACTCTGACACCGTGGTCGTGTGCCCGGCTTCCTCGATGAACGCCTGTAATACCGGGGTCGACTCTTCATACGGGTGCTTGCCGCCTGTAACTAAAAGCAGATTCATTACAAAGATTCTCCTGATTGAACTGGGTCGTTCAGGATCCCAGTAGAGGGTCGGTTTCGGCTCGTGATACAGATGGTGTCGGTGCCGTTGCGGCTGACACGTCCGCAGAAGTCGATCTGGCCAGCTTCGCACTGTTGGCTGTCCACTGTTTGCGCCAGATTTCCATGAACACGAACTCATATCCATCGCGCTTCACCTTGTGTACTGCGATGAATCCGGCTTTTGCGAATGATTTTTGAGCCCTGAAATTGCTGGTCAGTGTGTGTAGATAGACCCGTTCGAGATTGGTGGCAGTGAAGATGTGGGCGAGTGCTACTTTGATGACATCGGTTCCGTAGCCCTTGCTCCAGTAAGCTCGATCGCCAATCATGATTCCCAGTTCGCACTGCGATTTTTCAGCATTTATGTCGTAGTACATGCAGTTGCCGATGTGATGACCATCGAGTGTGTCGATCGCCATACGGACCGACCACGGCGACGGATAGTTAACATCATCCCGGTGGTATCGCATATATTCAGTGAAAGTAAGAGTTACCGGACGAGTTGCGTCGAGGGCAGCGAGTTCTGAATCGACACGCCACGAATAATCGGCCTCTGCATCCTCCATCGTCTTTGACCGCAGAACGGCCAATTCCCCGACGAGACGCAGCTTAGTCGTCGCTTCCGGCTCTGGCCTCATAAAAGGCCACAGCTTTTTCCAGGACTCGCGCTTCATTCCGATGAGTCAGCCTCTGTGATGCTTCTTTAATGTCGATCCACGCAACAACATCGTACTCATGATCGTGGTCAGATGTGTTGCCACCGATATATGTCATCAAGTACCAGTGGACAGTTTTATCGATTCTCACGGTGCTGTCGTCAGCGAATGGTAGTTCGCCGAGCGTCTCACCGGCAGTGCGAAAGAAAGAGTAGTAGGTATCGTCTATCGCCGGCCCTGTTTCGACCTGCAATCCAGTTTCTTCGGCAACTTCCCGAGCCGCCGTATCGGCCACCGATTCACCCTCTTCAGGGGTTCCTTTCGGTAGCGCCCAGAGCGATTCCGCACGCCTGTGACACAGGGCAACAGTGAGTTTCCCGTTCTTGTCGGGGTTTGGGCGAAGCACAACGCCACCGGCAGACCAGCGGTCGATGGAGTGATCTGTTGTGCGTTGTCGGGTCATGGTTTCAGTGGGTAGGTCAGGTAAAAACGGTCGTTGGTGAATGCGTATATGTATCAGCGGATTCTAAGATTGGTAGTGCCAGCGGTCAAACGCTTGCGGGCCGACTTTCGTTTCGACCAGATATCAACATGAAGTCCATCATGCAAATGAATTGACACTGCGCGAATGGAAATCGATAATTATGAGTCGGGTAAACGCACCAAGATGCCGCTTCGTAGCACACGATTACATAAGGTAAATATAAATCGCCGTCGTTTGGCTGAGACGACTGCTTTCTCATCTGTACTTCTTTTTTCAGCACGTTCCCAGAATGCAATAGATATTTGACAGCCGCATAATCGTCGATAGACGGGTGCGGTATTTTTGTGCCTGAAACGATGTCGCTAGGGCGCTGGCTATAGAAATCGATGAACAGATGGTTCGCGAAAAGGTAGTAAACATTGGATAAGCACGACTTTGTCATCCGATTCGCCGGAGAGGGCGGACAGGGACTGGTCACTTCCGCCGACGCTCTGGCACGGGCCGCAGCTCATGCCGGGTACTTTGTACAGACTCACTCGACGTTTCCGTCGCAGATCATGGGCGGGCCAGCATCATCGCAGGTGCGGATCTCAACGACTCCGGTGTTGAGCGCAGGGGATGGCGTTGACGTGCTGGTTGCACTTAACCAGTATGCCTACGACCACCACCACGATGATTTGAACCCGGGTGGCGTTACCGTTTATAACGCTGAAGAGTTCGACCTGCCAGAGGGCGGTAACTACTTCGGTGTTGCGGCTGACGAGCTCGCAAAATCGACCGGAAACGCTCGTGCCGCGAATATGGTTACGATCGGCGCCGTAGCCCACCTGATTAAATTCAAACTTGAAGAGATCGATGGCTTCATCACACAGCGATTCACCCGTGGGCGAGCCGGTGATGACGAGATTATCGAGGCGAATATCAAAGCTGTGCGTCTGGGTGTCGATGTTGCAACGACCAGCGGTTTCAGTGTTGGGCAACTCCAACCACCGAACCCGCCCGACTACAAGCAGATCGTGATCACTGGGAATGCGGCGCTGGCGATGGGTGCTACTGCGGCTGGTCTAGATTTCTATGCCGGATACCCGATCTCACCGGCCACAACCGTTCTGATATGGATGGAAAACAATCTGTGGGGCGAAAAACGCTTTGTGCATCAGGTTGCCTCAGAGATTGAAGCTATCAATGCCATCCTCGGTGCAGGTTTCGCCGGTAAAAAGGCAATGACGGCAACTGCGGGTCCCGGCTTCTCTCTTATGAGTGAAGGACTGGGTCTGGCATGGATGGCCGAGATTCCTCTCGTGGTTGCCAACGTGCAACGTGGAGGGCCGGCAACGGGCCTACCGACCAAGTCGGAGCAATCTGACCTCTACACCTGCCTTCATCCGGCTCACGGTGATATCAAGATGCCGGTTCTGGCTCCGGGCACCATTGAAGAATGCTTCTACGCAGCCGCTCTTGCCCAGAACTGGGCTGAACGGTATCAAGGTCCGGTAATCCTCGTCACGGAGTTCGGGCTCGCGGAGCGTGGCGAGAACATACGACGACCGGATCTATCGAAGGTAAGTCAGGAGAGCCGTGCGACCGTAAGTGAGGGTGATACGGGCAAGCGCTACGACTCATGGGATGGATCCACTCCGCTGCCGGGCATGCCGATTCCCGGTGGGCCCGGCGCATATGTAGCGAACGGTTCAGAACACGACGAGATCGGTGATACAACTCACCTGCCTCACCACCACGTGCGTCTGATGGAACGTCGTTTCAAGAAGCTTGATCTTCTGGGCGGTGCTCATTATGAAATCGAAAATGCCGACGCGGATGTGATCATCATGCCGTGGGGCAGTTCGAAGGGACCAGCTCGTGAGGCTTACAACAGGCTTCGAGAGCAGGGTGAGGCTATCGGCTGGCTGTACTCGGTAGCACTCCACCCGTTGCCTGAGGAAGTCCTTTCGGTTCTTAAATCAGGGAAGAAGATTATCGTTCCTGAGCTAAACTATCTGGGACAGTGGTCTGCTCTCCTGCGTATGGAGGGATTCGATGCCGAATCAATCACACAGTACACGGGACTGCCATTTAGGCCTGTAGATCTTGTAGTAAGTATCAGAGACCGAATCGGGGCTGGAGTAACAGCATGAGCAAGCGTAATCCTGAATACGATTTCGCGTGGTGTCCGGGATGTGGGGACTTCGGAGTGCGTAGAGCGCTGCAAGTAGCCCTCGAGGGTTACTCGACCGAACACGAAGAACCACAGGCGAACAACGTAGTGGTAGCTGGTATTGGTTGTTCCGGAAATATGGTTCACCTTGTTGAAGGTGAACAGCCCTTCGGAATCCACGGCATTCACGGGCGAACCCTCCCTATTTCCTTTGGAGTGAAGCAGGGCAACCCGGAATTGAACACTGTCGTAGTCGCCGGGGACGGCGATTTTCTTTCGATAGGTGGCGAACACCTTGGCCCCGCGGCAAATCGAAACATCGACATTACCGCAGTGGTTATGGACAACGGTGTTTATGGTCTGACGAAAGGCCAGTCTTCGCCAACGACCGAGTACGGCAAAGTGACCGTTTCGACTCCACTCGGCAAGATCGAGAACCCAGTGTCGCCGCTAAAGTACTACATGGCGATTGGCGTGACGTTTATCGCGTCGTACTACTCAAGTAAGCCGCGAGTGCTGGCAAAATTGATACAGGAAGCCATGAACCATCGAGGATTCAGCATCGTTCATGTTCAGTCGCCCTGCACGACTTACAACGACACTTACGACATACTCAAAGGCAAGCCTAAAGAGGGGATCAAGGGACTGGCGTACGACATTCCTGAAGACCATGACCCCACGAGTGAGCAATCGGCGAATGATCTATTGAGCCGTCCCGGCATCCCGCTTGGAGTTATCTTCAAGAAAGAGGGCAAGACGCTTCAAGATCGCTATGAAGAACTACAGGCACGCGCTCCACGGCGCACGAACGACGAGCTGCTGGATTCGTACTTGTTGCAGAGGTAGCCAACTACCAACCCGGTGAGAGTCAGATATACCCCTCTTCAACTACTCAAGACGGTGCATTTGGTGCGAGTTGATTGGAGTGCGGGTGTTGCCTATTCCGGAGAAGCGCGCTCGGCTACGTACTGTTCCAGAGAATCACGCAGGGCTATCCGGCCGCGGTGCAGGCGTGCCTTAAGGGCGGAAACCGATATATCGAGTGTGTCGGCGGCTTCCTGATTTGAAAGTCCCTGGACATCGCGAAGAATGACGGCGACCCGCATATCTTCCGCAAGATCGTTTATTGCGTTGTCGATCCGCTCGCCCAGTTCGCTGTTCATTGTGGCTGCGACCGGAGATTCGGCCCAGTTGTTCGCTGCAACATCGGGTCGGGCATCTTCCGAAATGGTCATCTCTTTACCGCGTTTGTCTTTGCGGATGCGCATCAACGCGGCGTTCACGGTTATGCGGTACAGCCAGGTGGTCGGCTGGGCATCCCCACGGAACCGATCCCGTGCTTTGAATGCCGATACGAACGCATCCTGAGCCACTTCTTCGGCGTCGTGGGGGTTCCCCATCATCCGATACGCAACGTTGTACACAAACCCCGAATGTTTTTCGGCTATATCCGTGAATTCTTGGGCGTCCATATACCGTCGCGTGAATCTGACGCAGGTTTATGCGTCGAACTTACTAATTCACCAATTGCCCACTGCATTTGGTGTGCAGGTGAAACACCTTACCAGAACGTGCGCCAAATCAAGTTGATATTTTCGGGTCGATGTACTCACATACAGCCAGCCATAACATCGTTGTTTCATTGATTTAGCGAACGTGGTTCGTCACAATTAAGTCCTCAGGTGCTGGCAAGTGAATGCTCTTTGAACCGAATGGGCATACACTGCATCCTATTAACTGTCGGAGAGCAAACGAACTCTACAGTTCCCGACTGCATGGAGAACAAATTGAGCGCCTCAGTGTCGTGGATAGACAAACTGATTGGTCGAGACGAGATACACTCACCCGACGATCCCTGTGGGGAAGGTATGGGCGACTGTACCGAGGTGCATGACAACGCTTCAGATTTTATCGATGGCGAAGCTACCACCAAGCTGACAACTCGTATCAGACACCATCTGGGATTTTGTACCAACTGCAACGGTTGGGTAACCAGTCTTGCTCAGACTGTCGGACTCGTTCGCCAGTCCCGGCAGAGGCCGGTTCCGGATTCCCTGTTGGAGAAGTTGAAAAATCTTGGTGGCAAGTAGGTTTCGGCCGATGTCAGGTTGAAAAAACGGCGAACAATTCGCCGTTTTTTTGTTTACCGTTCAACGCTTAGCCGAGTTGATCGTGCCTGAATGTCGAATCTGACTTATCATCAGGCCGAAAATAGTGTTTGTGTCGTTTGTGGAAGTAGACACTGTGGAGCAATATAGCGATCCCGATGCCGGTAAGTCCGTACACAACATTCGGGTCGATGTTAGAGCCCGGGCGTAACGATAGAGAGATAAACGCTACGTAACCAAGAATCCCGCCCCACAAGCTGGGGTGTGCAAGCTTTTTGTTCATACTGAATGAAAGTGCTGTACCTATCGCCAGTGAGAGTAAGACAACGATCGGGACTATTCCCATCGATGTCCCCATCAGTGTGACGACGCCATCCCCGCCTTTGAACTTTGTGAACGGGGAGTTCCAGTGGCCCGCAACTGCTGCTGTAGCCGGTACAAGCAACTCAGATCCTTCGAGGCCGAGTTGTCGTGCCATCAGTATCGCAGTTAGCCCTTTTACCCAATCGATCACCGTCACGATCACGCCTTGCTTGCGTGATACTTCGCGCCAGACGTTGGTTGCACCCGCCTGTCGCGACCCGACCTCGAACACGTTGACGCCATTCAGACGACCAACTGTATAGGCGACGGGAACGGCACCAAATCCAAACGCGATTGCTGCTGCGATCAGGTATGTGGAAAGGGTTACTTCGGGAGTCATGGTTTGGATTGGATTGTATCAGCGGTGTCTCTTCGCTGACGATACCTGGAGTTGCGATGGAATTTGGTGTTGTTGGGAGCCACGACTTGCCAGTTTCTAATCCATAATGCTGCGTCATGACTGACACTCCGACCCCTGAGAATGCAATCGATCCCGCTGATCAGGTGCCCGTTCCCGGCATACTGGAAACATCCAGAAATTCTCAACTGCGCCGGATATTAAGTGCAACGTTACTGTGGGGTTCGGGTCATCAACTCATAACGGTTTCTCAGGGCTACCTGCTGTTTGAGCTAACAGATTCAACACTTTGGCTTGCCGGACTGGGAGCTGCAGTAGGTATTCCTAACGTACTGGTAGCGATTCTAGGAGGTCTGCTTGCCGACCGCGTCTCGCGCAAGCGACTTCTGATGATCGGCGCAGCGATAGCTGGATTGCCGATGCTATCTATCATGGTGTTGTTGATGCTTGACGCTCTTCAGCCGTGGCATTTGCTGGTGGCCGGAGCAGCTCAGGGAGCAGCGTTGGCACTCGACTGGATAGCCCGCCTGTCGCTGCTTCCCGATGTTGTACCGAGGAAGATTCTTGTTCGAGCGGTCGCGTTCGATCAGACGGCATTCAGCCTTGCCCGTGTGCTTGGCCCACTGGTCGGTGGATTTGTCCTGGCTTCGCTGGGGTCGGCCGCCGCTTATGGATTAATGGTCGGGTTGTTCGGACTTGCGATCGTCGCTTACACGCTGATTCAGCCCCACACCGAAGTTGTAAAAAAGGCGCATTCCGGCATCGTTGAAGAGTTCAAGGAAGTTGGCAAAGTTCTGCGTGGCAACGTGATAATACGACTGAACCTGATGTTTACGGCAGTAAACGCGTTAATGCTGGGCGGCTTCATATTCATCATTCCGGCATTTTCCAAGGATGTCTTTAACTCTGATGAGATCGGCCTCGGATATCTATATGCGGCTGTCGGTATCGGAGCGCTTGGCGGGGCGATCACCATGTCGCTGGCAGGCGGTATCAGGAGAGCGGGCCTTGCCTTGTCGATTACGAATATTCTTTTTGGCGGTTCCGTAGCAGTTTGGGTATACACAGACACTCTGGCGCTTGCACTCCCGATTGCTCTACTGATCGGGTATTTCAATGCTGTACATATCTCGCTTGGACTTGCCGTGATACAGGTGAACGTACCTCCCGAGGTAAGAGGACGCGTGATCGGTGCTTATGAACTCGCCTGGTCGGGCTTCCCGCTCGGGGGGCTGGCGAGCGGATCGTTGGCAGCCATCTTTGGTTTGTCAGCCTCACTGACCATCCTAGCGATGGGCGTTCTAGCCTTCACGTTCGTTGTGATGATCGCGAGCGCGCAGTTCCGCCAGTTATCGACGGAAGGACGCTGATAGACGAAGCGCGGTACGAGTGCTTAGGTCGCCCGATCGAAGTAGTCGGGCTCGTACTGGTAAGGCGGCAAGTTAGGGTCGAGTTCGCCCTGAGCATCGATCTCCGCCTGCTCGGCCTCTGTCAGGTACTTTGACGGGCAACGCACGATCAGATTGTCAGCGATAAATGATCCATCAGCCATTTTTTGACCCTGCAGAATTATCTCGGAATTCTCGTTGAAAAACACCTGACCGATTTCACCAACGTAGGTTATGCGAAGCTCTACATCGCCATCTTCGTCTTTGAGCGAGAAGTAGGCAGTCAGCCCGTCGGCGTCTCTTACATAGGAGTTCTGAACGAGTTTGCCGATAATGCCGACCTGACGATCGGGAGCGGTTGGATTCAAGGCCGAAGCTTGAGCCACTGAGAGATAATCGACTGCTGCACCTTCGAACGCCGTGAACGCGAAATATGAGAGTGCAACTGTGACCAGAACGAACGCGAACGCCATCTTTGCCCGTGGTCCCATAAGTGTCGAAGTACGGGCCGCTACCGTAACCTGTGGTACCTGAGTTTCGATTTTAATTTCGTTAGTGGATTGCATTGTAATTTTGTTGAGCTTCTAGCCAATTATACCTTTTAGTTTGGCGATTTCGTATTGCAATACGCGTTGTTTGCGGCCCATGTAAAGCACGTAGGTGAAGAACAGTGCCCACGTAATGGCGAAAACTGTGAAGAGATAACCGAGATTGGTTTCCAGCTTGCCTTCCTCACGTTCTACGACGGAACTGGCGATTCCGTTTTCGAAAGAAACGGTAATCGGGGCAAATCTCTCGCGATGGTCTCTGAGTCTTCGGGCGGCTTCGGAAGCATCTTCACCCTGAGTTGAGACCCATCTGTCACCTGCCTGATTTTCGAGACCATACTTCGTTGCTGCCGAGAGCTTGAACGTCGTGACCTGGCCCGACGAGTCGGATAACGCAAACTGGATTAGATTGCCACTTTCGTCAGTTTGGACACCAACAACGATTCCACTGACCACCGAATTTCCTTGCGCAGACGATGTCTGCGCAAGAACGACCGAGAGACTCAGAGCGACAATGAGCGCGAAGGCAACACGGAACGCCCCGGCTCGATTTGTAGTGATTGTCACGATCAACCCGCTCCCGTCATGACCGACGCAGATGAAGCTCTCTTCAGTTCAACAAGGTCATCTTCAGATTTCCGAATTTTGTAGCGGCTCTGGACGAGGTAAACAAACAAGAAAGAAAATGCCACAGTGGCGACGAGCAGAACAGTTCCCAGATCGCTACCGAGTGCTGAATCGGAATCGGCTACCGGGCCGGTGATGATCGGTGGGTGGGCCTGTGCCCACAGATTTGCAGCGAAGTAAATAATTGGCGTATCGACTGCACCGATGACTCCGATAATCGCCGCAAGGCGCTGTCGCTGTGCACCCGGAGGAAAGTACGCTCGGAACATCAGGTAGGCGACGTAGATGAAGAAAAGTATGAGTGCTGTGGTTAGCTTTGCCTCGCCTGTCCACCAGACAGACCAGACCGGGCGCGCCCAGATCATGCCAGTCAGGAGCATCAACCCACCAAACACGACACCGACTTCGGCAGATGCCACCGCGAGGCGATCCCACTTCTCCTCTTTTTTCCACAGGTACATGATCGAGCTGCCGCTTACTACGAAAATCCCGAGCATAGCCCCCCAGGCGATGGGTACGTGGAAGTAAAGGATTCGTTGGACTGCGCCTTGATTGGTTTCCGTAGGTGCCCAGATGAAAATCATGTAGAGCGCCACGCCCATGAGGGCCGCACTGAAAATCAAGATCGGATCGAACAGGTTGAGGATTTTGTTTGTCAAGAGTCGACTTTTACACTTGGTGCCACGAATACTTCGAGAATTTTATCACGAACTTTGTTCATTTCAGAGGCAGTTTCGAATATTGAGATCGTAATGATTTACGCTGATTCAGTCTTCTAGGATGTGCTGGAATAAAAATGCCGATATCACGATAAATGCAAGATCGAATGCGATTGCAAGTTGAAGCCACTCCGACATGTCCGACCAGCTTCGTCCATTCACCACTTGGCTGGTCGATTCGATAGCCGCCATCAGGAGTGGAACAACCACCGGTAGAAATAAGAGTGGCAGCATTACTTCTCGCGCTCGTACACGAACCGCCATCGCCGCAAAAAGTGTTCCCACCGCGCTGAAACCGATCGTTGTCAGCAGGCTGATAGCTAGCATCTCCCAACGGAAAACGACGAGGTTGAAGAGAACTGCGAACACAGGTATCACGATGATCTGAGCAACCGCGATGAACAGAAAGTTTCCCAGAGCTTTACCGAAATAGATCAGATCACGACTGATCGGGGCAAGCATGAGGGCTTCGAGCGTGCCGCCCTCGACTTCCAGTGCGAATGCTCGATTGAGCCCGGTGACTCCGGCGAAGGCGATCCCCGCCCAGAGAACCCCGGGGCCCACCAATTTCGCATTGGCCTGGTTCAAATCAATGGCGACTGTGAAAATCACGAGTACGAGTAGTGCGAATCCGGCAACAGCGACGACAACATCCTTGTTACGGATTTCGAGCAGTAGATCTTTTCTACCGATTGCCCATATGACAGCGAGTGACCCTTTCATTGGTCGATATCCGCCGACGAATACGCATCAATTATCTCTGCACGGTCGTCGGTCGGGCTGGTTGAGTTGAGGCCGACGATACCGTTGTTGAGCACAACTGCACGGTCGGCGATCTCGAGGCCATGATCCACAATGTGTGTGGTCATTACCACCGTCCGTCCGGTAGAGC
>JAJRZP010000124.1 GCA_024275195.1 Chloroflexota bacterium
AGACAAGGTTGAATTTGCCGACGGCACGTTCACCGCGAACGGTGACTCGATCGGTATTCAGGAACTCGCTGGCAAGCTCGACCCCACCGGTGGCCCAGCTACCTCGACTTCTTCTGTAAATCTGGCTGAAGCAGGCAATGCCTACGGTGTTCATATCTGTGATCTCGAGGTTGACCTTGCGACTGGCAAGACTGATGTGATTCGATACACCGCCGTACAGGATGTCGGCAAGGCGGTTTATCCGCAATATGCCGAAGGCCAGATTCAGGGCGGCGTTGTTCAGGGCCTCGGCTGGGCGCTGAACGAGGAATACTTCATCGACGACGATGGAGCGATGGCCAACAAGTCGTTCCTCGACTATCGCATGCCAACCTCGCTCGACATGCCCATGATCGATACGATCATGGTCGAAGTTCCGAACCCGCTCCACCCGTATGGTGTACGCGGGGTCGGTGAAGTTCCGATCTGCCCACCGCTCTCAGCAGCAACACAGGCGATAAAGGAAGCGGTCGGTAAACCCTTCTATGAACTTCCGGTCAAGCCCGGTCGTATCATGGAAGCCACGAACGGTGGCTAATCGGTAAGGCACTCTCTCTGGGAGGACAAATAATGGCAACGGTCTTCCTCCCATACACTCTGCGTAAGTACGCCGAAGGCGCAGAGCGGGTCGATGTGCCCGCAAGAACATTAGGTGAGCTTATCGACAATCTTGAAGCAGCCTACCCCGGCACGAGAGACCATCTGATTCAGGATGGTCGTCTCAAGCCGGGGCTGGCTGCAATTGTCGGCCATGTTGCCACCCGGCGAGGTCTTTTGCAGAAACTTGATCCCGATACCGAGGTTCATTTCATCACCGCTATATCCGGTGGTTCGCGGTGTAGTTCATCCAACTCAATACACCGCTGTTAGCATTGGTGATAATTTTCTGTGCAGGTGCATGCATCCAATTCGCACAAGAGTCCGATTTCATCAGTAGAAGATATGGATCATGTCCATCAAAGAAATTTCCACAAACCAAGTTCCATCACAAATCGATTTTGAAGATGGAACACTACTCGGTGCCTCCTGCAAACAGGTGATAGCCGATGGCGTAACTTCAATGCTCAGGGCAGTTGGCAGCGGGGTCGATGCGCAGGGTACCGCCGACACTCCAAAACGCGTTGCAAACATGTACGACGAATTGCTGTCCGGCTATTCAATGGATCCCGTTGCCCTCTTGAACGACGCTATGTTCGATGTCGAGTATGACGAGATGGTCGTCGTGAAAGATATCGATTTCTACTCTCTTTGCGAGCATCATCTTCTACCGTTCTACGGGAAAGTCCACGTCGGCTATCTGCCTAACCAGAAGGTAATCGGGCTATCGAAGATTCCAAGACTTGTCGAAATGTTCGCGAGGAGATTGCAGGTTCAGGAGAGAATGACTCAGCAGATAGCGACCATCATGGATGAGTTGATCGAACCCGCAGGTATCGGAGTCGTAGTTGAGGCCAAGCACCTGTGTGCCGCAATGAGGGGCGTACGAAAACCAAACACCACCATGACCACCAGCGCCGTACGCGGCCAATTCAAGAAGAACTCGTTGACTCGGGAAGAATTCTTCAGTCACGTACGGCAGTCGTGATAACCCGTGAAAAGCAAGAGTAACGCGTTCGCATGGATCCCAACGGAAAAGTAGCTCTCGTGACTGGAGCAGCAAGAAGAGTGGGGCGATCTCTCGCCCTGGCTCTGGGTGATGCCGGATGTCGGGTGGCGGTCCACTACGGTAGCTCACAAAAAGATGCCGGTGAAACGGTCTCGCTGATCCACTCGATGGGCGGCGAGGCGGCGATATTTCATGCCGATCTCGAAGATCCCTCTCAAATCGAGTCGCTCACAAATTCAGTCGCCGAGCAACTCGGCCCGATAGAGATCCTGGTCAACAACGCCTCGATATTCGACAAGGTCGGGCTGGAAGATGCTTCTGTCGAAAACTGGGATCGCCATTTCGCCATCAACACACGGGCGCCATTTCTACTCGCCCAGACCATGCAGCATCAACTCACTGCCAACTCCACAGGGAAGATAATCAGCCTCAACGATTGGCGTACAGCACGGCCGACACGATTTGCCTACGGGGTTACCAAATCGGCCCTCTCAGGACTTACCCGCACACTAGCACTGTCTATGGCTCCGCATGTTCAGGTGAACGAAATAGCGCTGGGGGCTATTCTGCCACCGGCAGACATACCACTCGACCGCCCTCGCGATGAGATCAAGATCGATCTCGGGCCTGCCGACCGAATGGGAACACTGAACGAAGTCGCCGATGCCATGATGATGTTGATTAAAAACGATTTCATCACCGGCGAAACGATAAACGTTGATGGCGGTCGGCACATCCAGTAATCAGTCACGCCGATCACCCGGCTGGTGATCGGCGCTAACCACTAAATCCCAATGTCCACGCAATCTTCTCCAAACGACCATCCAGCATTCGACACCGTACGAATCGAACAGCTTGAACTCGACTGCATCATCGGAATCAATGCGTGGGAGCGGCTCACAAAGCAGCGGATAACAATCGACATCGAAATGAATACCGATCTATCGACCGCAGGTGTGTCGGATACGATCGAAGATACGATCAACTACCGAACTATCTCGAAAGTTGTCATAAGGGAAATAGAAGCCTCGAGCTATGGACTGATCGAGGCGCTGGCATCCCGCGTGGCTGAAATCTGCCTTGAAGACGACCGAACGCATTCAGTGGTCGTCACCGTTCGAAAGCCGGGGGCCGTCCGCAAAGCCGCTGCCGTTGGGGTTGTCATCCGTCGCACCCGGCAGTAGTCGCCTGTCAGATCCAGCAGACTACTAGCGAGCCTGTCCAACGAGTGTTCGAAACTCTCTCTCGACAACGCGTACATGCGCGGTCAGTTCCGACAACCTGTCGTCGTCGGCACCGAACTCCTGAGCCTGCCCAAGCATTCCCAGCGCGGCGATTAACTCTTCTGCTACTTGTGCCTGATCTGAATGCATCGTGATATGTCCGAGATAATGATCAATTCACATTCTGGTGAACGAGCTTTAATCTTAGTACCCGACCGGAACAGAGCCAAAGTCCCCAAATCGCAAACTATACCAGTCCTAGTGCTTAACTCCATATTAACCCCAACAAGTTGTGATCTTAACTATTTTATAACTTTCCGCCATCGGCGCGCCATACAGGGAAATACCTAATCCGCCATCGGCGCGCCGATGGGAAATCTTCGGCCACGATTTCGGTTCCAGTGAATCAGATTTGTGGTTGAATTCAAAACCGAGTCGGCAGTTTTGCGCACATAGCTCGGCAACCCCAAACGGTAGGAACGCGACATCAGATGTCGCGCTGTATCTCGGTTTTCTACTCTTCAGGCGGGGTTGGGGCCTTTTCCGTGCTCGGCGCTGTGCCACGTTTGCGAAGGGGCACCTCACGAATGAACACGGTAGCGACAATGGCGAGCAGCACGAAGATAAACGCCAGGAAAAATACGTCGCCTATCGCACCTGCCAACGACTCACGAATGGCACCGAACAACTGCTCACCGAGCGCAGTTCCAGATTCGCCTGATGCCGCGAATGCGCTACTCAAACTCGCAGAAGCCTCCGGACTCAGCAGCGCGTTCGGATTGCTCGATATCTGATCGAGCAATCGAGGTGGAATGGCGTCGACCGCCTCCTGAGGCAGGTTCTCCTGCATTCCATCCTTGAACTGTCGAACCATGTACGAACCGAACAACGCCAGACCAATTGAACCGCCTACCGAACGGAAGAACTGCGCTGAAGATGTGGCGATTCCCAGGTACTGCTGAGGAACGCCATTCTGAATGGCAATGGTGTATAACGGGAACGAAGTACCTAGCCCGAACCCCATGATGACCGCAGATGTAAGAGCGTAACTGTGTGTCGTCGTGCCACTTACTCTGCTCAGCATGAACGTCCCGATCAGCATTATCGACAGACCGATAATTCCCTGAATTCTGTAGTGTCCGCCGGTACGAGAAAGAATCTGACCACTGAGCGCGGCACCGAAAACGATACCGAGCATCATCGGGGTCAGGAAACTACCGCTGGCGGTTGGTGATGCCCCAAGCACGCCCTGGAAAAATAGAGGCACGAAGAAAATCGCGCCGAACATCGCAAATCCTGTCAGCAATGTCACGAACAGCGCTATACCAACAATCCGGTTCTTAAACACAGCCAGCGGTAGAATCGGATCAGACACCTTCGTTTCGTACCACGCGAAAAGCAGAGCCATCACACCGCTAAACGCCAGCGAACCAATCACCAGCGGGTTTGACCACTCGTACTGGTTTCCACCCCACGAGAGCCCCAGAAGTGCTGGGACAATTGCCAGCACGATAAGAATGGCCCCGCCAACATCGATCTTCCGCTTTGGGCCCTCTTTCTTGCCGTTCGGGAACAGCTTGATGAACAACAGGATAATAGGAATGCCGAGCGGAATATTTACCAGGAAAATCCACTCCCACGAAAGCTGATCGGTGATAAATCCGCCCAGAGTCGGGCCCAGTACTGACGATATTCCGAACATGGCAGCAATGATGCCCTGATACTTCGCACGTTCGGCCGGAGGAAACAGGTCGCCGATCGTAACGAACGACAATGCCATGATCATCCCGCCGCCGATTCCTTGAAACCCTCTCGAAATAATCAGGGCGTTCATCGATCCCGAGGTTGCCGCAAGTACCGATCCGATCAGAAATATCGCGATACCGCCCACGTACAGCCACTTGCGACCGTACACGTCCGAAATGGCTCCCGTGATCAGGACCACCGATGTTGAGGCGACGATATATGCGCTTGAAACCCACGTGACTCGGTCGAATCCATCCAGATCAGCCATGATCCGAGGAATAGCCGTGGCGACAATGGTCTGATCCAATGACGCGAGGAACATCGCGAGCATAACGCCAATCAATGTCAGGCGAACCTGCCGCGGTGTCAGTCCCGGATCTTTCCATTCCGGCTGAAATGGCTCGGCTTTCGCATCAGCCAATACTGGTTACCTCTCGCGAGTGAAAATTGCTTGAAGTGCGTCGACGACTATGAAGAAGAATCTCGCATCGCCTCGAACACACGTTCCGGGCTCATCGGGAGTCGAGCCATTCTGACACCGACCGCATCACGTATTGCGTTACCTATGGCTGCCGGTGGAGGAATGATTGGCGGCTCGCCAACACCCCTGATACCAAACGCCCCATCGTCCGCTGGTATTTCGAGAATCACGGTGTTGATCATCGGCAGATCGAGCGCTGTCGGCATTCGGTAGTCGAGGAACGAGGCGTTACGCATCAGCCCCTGATCGTCATACACATATTCTTCGGATAATGCCCATCCGATGCCCTGAACAGCCCCGCCCTGCATCTGGCTCTCGACCTGCGTCGGATTCACACATTTGCCGACATCCTGGAACAACGTGAACTCGGTAAGCTGTACTTTTCCGGTGTCGGGGTCAACCTCCACGTCGGCAACAGCCAGGGCATAGCCGTTCGCCGAGCGCATACCGGGGTCGTTCGACGCTGTTGCGACGATGTTCGACCCATTCTTTGTGACTGCGGAACCGGCATCTTTGAACGACACTTTCGAATCCTGATTGTCACGAGCGAAGAAATATCCGTTCTCATATTCAACAAATTCCTTGTCAACACCGAACCTAACGGCCATCTTCTCTTTCATCTGTTCAATAACCGATGTCCCGGCCTTGAACACGGCCTGGCTCAATGTACGGGTGATACGTGAACCCGCCGCGTTTCCTGTGTACGGAATACCTTCGGTATCGGCGGTGTGAACATTTATCTCTTCAGGTTCGATTCCAAGCGTTTCAGCCGCAACCTGGGCAGTGCCTGTTCGTATGCCGTGAAGATCAACCGCGCCGATCGCCACATCAACACCACCGTCATGGTTAACCATTATTCGTGCACTTGAAATCTCAACCCCACACGGCCACCATCCGATCCCGATCCCACGGCCCACCGGCCAGCCATTCTTGCTCTCCTTGACCGGTCGTGTGTACTCGTCAGACACCTTGACCGCTTCGAGCATTTCGACAATTCCAATACGGTTGTACTGTTCATCATCGACATTTGAGTCGCCTGTTTTCGAGGCGTTCTTAATGCGGAAGTCGATCGGGTCCATACCGATCTCACGCGCAAGATCGTCCATGGTCGATTCACCACAGAACGTCGCAACAGTAGCTCCTGGTGCCCGATATGCAGCCACACGTGGTGCGTTGGTCACCACATCGTAGGCATCTACCTTCGAGTGCTCGGACTGGTAACAGGCGAAAATCGTCTGCATCCCACGCAGCACTGGTGAGCCGGGGAATCCACCGGCACCGAATATCAATCGCGACTGCGCCGCCTTCAAGACCCCGTCTTTCGTAGCACCCATCTTCACAGTCACGACCGCACCGGACGCCGGGCCAGTTGCCTTGAGTACCTCTTCCCGGGTCAGCACTATCTTTACCGGCTTGCCTGCTTTTCGAGAAAGTATCGCCGCGACCGGCGTCACCCGCGGCGTGTTCTTCGCACCAAACGCGCCACCGACTTCGAGTGGCATTACCCTGATCTTGCTGACATCGACACCGAGCAGGTTCGACATGTTCTGACGTAGCGGGAACGTGCCCTGTGAGTTCGCCCAGACATCGATTCTCCCGTCAGCGTGCCAGTGAACCGTCTCGGCCTCCGGTTCGAGGTAGCCCTGATGAACCAATGCCGTCCGGTAAGTACGCTCAACAATAAAATCCGACTCGGCAAAGCCTTGCTCGACATCACCTCTGCCGCCTTCCATGTGACCGGCGATATTGCTCGGGGCATCTGCCGAACCCGACAGCGAGGTCGCGATCAAGCCTTCGTGAAGCAACGGTGCGTCCTGCGACATCGCCTCGATCGGGTCGGTCACGGCTGGAAGAACTTCATACTCAACCTTTACCCGACGAGCTGCCTCTTCAGCTATATGAATTTCGCTCGCGGCGACGGCTGCGACTGGATGACCTTCGAAAAGTGCCTTGCGTCGACCCATTATCAGGTTTGCGAGGAACTGAATGCCGATCTCGACCTCGCCGGTGTCTACATCACCCGATACCTCTGAGGGGAAGTCGGCCGCGGTGCAGACTGCCTCTACTCCGGGCATGGCAGCAGCCTCCGACGTATCGATAGACACAATGCGGGCATGGGCGTGGGGACTGCGGACTATCTTTGCGAACAACGAGCCCTGCGCCGTGAAATCAGCACCGAAAATCGCCTGCCCCGTGACCTTCTCATCACCATCGACTTTTCGGTATCGCTTACCGAATTGCTTGAAGTTCAGACCGTCGGCATTGGCTCTTGTTTCAATAGTCACAGGGAAGTCTCACTGAAAGGCGGTAATAAGTTCTGGCAACGCGCCAAACTGGGTCGCGACAATCCAATCGTGCGCTGAGTCCGCCACTGTACCACGGAGGAACTGCTCAAGATGCAGCTTCTGTGTCAGCAAGCAGCAGATAATTCACACCGCTATTTCCTTGAGCTCCGCCCTGCCTCAAATTGATCGTGGTCAGGCACATCTTCGCCTACGACATACATCCAGTAGTAGCAGCCCATTTCTCCCATGAATTTAAACTGCTTGCGAAGATCGTTGACGAGTTCCCAGAAAGAACCATGTGAACGCAGATAGTTCTGGAATGTCCCGAATTCTTCCTCAAGCTCGATCATGCGACGGGCGTTGTCGGTGATGGCCTGTAACTTTCGACGATTTCGGATCACC
>JAJRZP010000125.1 GCA_024275195.1 Chloroflexota bacterium
ACCCGCTGACGCTTGCCTGAGTCAGAGTGAACTGGCCACTAAAATCGGCTCCAGGTGTGGTTGGGTCGAGCACGACACGTTGACCCGCGGCGAGCCGATTCTGAATCCAATTTTGCAGTTCTGCCTTCGACTCGGGTAAGTCCGGGGCGGCAATGACGATAATCTCGAACGAGTCGAGGTACTCCTCAGGGTAGTCACTCAGGAACTCACTCGAACCAACGACAATTTCTGGGATGATCGCGCTGAGTAGTTGTGAATCGCTACCGATAGCGAGAACAGATCTGTTTTGCGCGGCAAGGTAGCTTGGAGGCTGCCCCAGTTTCATCAATTTCTTGAGACCTATTTCGTTGACGATATCGAATCCGGCTTCTGAGAAGGAATCGATCAGGTTCGGTTGGATGTCTTCGACCCAGACGAATTCAGTGTTGTATATGTCGGCCCGTCGTAGAATTCCCACTGTTCGCCCAAGTGCCAGCTCTCTCCCTATACGTACGAATTCATCTGCGTGAATCGAACCTTCACTGGCCCAGCCAAGCACGGAGTTTCGCCCGGCATCGACTGTCACAGTGTAGTGCTGCCGAGAATCATTGATTGGGGTGAGATCCCAGTACCGTCCTCCGGCCCACTCGTCTGTTCCATCGAGGATCAAATCGTTGAATATCTCGTCTCCGACGAACCTGCTCGGTGATCTATCTTCCAGCCATGGCTTGTATTCGACTGCGAGTGCGACGACCAGCACGATCATTGCCAACGCGGCGATGTTGATCCTTGATCGTCGATCTCGAAGACCGGTGAACACCACGTTGGTCATCGGTATCACAACCCGGAAGCCGAGGGCGAATAGAAATGCACCAGCGAATACCGCGATGTTAAAAGCCCGGTTCGGCAGCAACGAGTCTGACAGCGGCACGAATTTCCAGAATGGCGTGTTGACGCCAAGACCGATCACAAACATTAGCGCTGCAACAAGGCTGAAACCAATTGCAATCGGCCTGTATCTACTCGACGCCATTCCGATACCAGCACCGACCACCGTGACGATCGGCAAGATAATTCCCAGGTATCTCGATTGGATAGCTCCGGAGCCACCTAGCAACTCCAGCGCAGCGGGTCTGTCAAAAAGATACGTGCTCCCACTCCATATTGAAACCTTGTCACCAACGAGGGCTGGCACCGTATGGAGATCGATGTTTGTAGCCCCCGGAAGCAGCCAGAAAATAGCCAGACCAGCACCTGACACGCTGACAATTGCTGTCCACAGAACGTTGCGTGTCAACACCCTCGGCGACAACCAGTAACCGAGTACCAGCGGGACGGTTGCCATGATCGTAAATAGCGCCATCATCGAGTGCGCCAGAATCATTAATCCCACCGTCAGGCCATACAGTAGGAGAGTCTTCGGTTTTGGCGATCTGAGGGATCTCAAAAGTAGCCCGATATTGAAAGGTAGTATTGCCTGCTGGATCCCCCAGGCGATATTGCCTTCGCCATAAAGTGGTGCAACATTCGTCGGTGCTAACGTGAATATCAATGCGCCGATGAAAGCGGGGAAGTTACCCAACCACGGCCGGAACGCCCAGAAGAACGCCACGGCGCCCAGGGCAGAAATTGGAGCCGCCATCAGGGTAAACCCCTCAGGCGCATCTCCTGTAATCAGCGCTGCAGGCAGTAACAAAAAAGATGTCAGCGGGGGGTAGTACTGCCACAAGTCCTGACCTGAATACCACTGTGCCAGCCACATTGGTATCCGACCATCGCTAGCAACAGACTCACGGAGTAACTCGAGCCTGGTGAGGTGTCCCCACTGGTCGACACCCCATGGCACTGCTTTGAACGACAGCGATGGTGGAAGCATGAACCACACGGCGAGAGATAGAAGTATCGCCAGTACCGTGGTTCTACGTGTCCATGGGCTGAAAACTGAATCCTGTTTGCCTGTTGCTGTGACGACCCGGCTTGCTACCGCCTCAATCTTGTTCAGGAACCGAATGGTTCGGCGGGAGCTTTCTTGGTCCGAGTGTGAAGGGCTATCGTGCCGAGCAACAGGTAGAGAATTTCCAGTAAGCGAATCGTTGTCAGAAATTTCACAGGTCAGTTCAGTGTCATCAGGGCCATCAGACTCATCGAGCATTTTTCTGGTTGGATCATCCGATTCCTTCTTCGGTATCTGTTCGCTTTGAACTGGAACAACATGCAGTTGATGAGAGCTATTGCCTTCAACAGAAATTTGTTCGAGCAAACGGTCAGATCCGAATACCGACCCGATGTCTTGCACCAGTTGGTCGATCTCCAGACCTGATTCGACTCGCACTACCACTCGGTTTTTTGAGAGGACGAACAGTTCGAACGAAGCTACTGCTGGAGATGCTTGAAGCGATTGCCGCACGTTGGCGAGCAGGGACTCGTTCGAAAGATCGACCGACTGATCTTCCCATGTAATGTTGA
>JAJRZP010000126.1 GCA_024275195.1 Chloroflexota bacterium
AGCCCAAGGTCTGATCATTACTGCTCACCGAGTTAGCTTCAGTCCGACTCGAATTACCCAGCCTTTGTTTCGATCCGCCACTCCTACCGACGAAATTCCACCGACACTCTGCGCCATCGGCCCGACGACTCAGTTCAGCCCACACCATCCGATGACGTACATAAACAACCACCCTCGGCGTTAGAACGCCCGCACCATTCTGAACCCCGCATACACAGCGACCAACCCACCCGCATTCGTTAGCAACATGTTTGCTCCGAACCAGCCCCACTCGGACGCCCGCATCATCTGGACGTTGTCGAAAGCGAACGTCGAAAACGTCGTGAACGCGCCGAGAAACCCGACGAGTGCAACAAGCCGCATATTCTCGCCAATCCACCCACGCTCCTCACTCGCAGCCCAGATCAGCCCGAACAGCAACGCTCCGGCCATGTTCGCGGCGAAAACACCCCACGGCATCCCTGATACTCCCTCGCGCTGTAACAGAGTTCCAACCCCATAGCGAGTCAATGTTCCCGCAGCCCCGGCAAGGGCTATATAGGCAATCTTTTCCACAACCGAAATCCTTGTTCGCCAGTTCAGTTTCGCCTGAGTGTCAACCTTTCCCCGCCATTAGTTGCGCGGGCCCATATCGTGCTCACACCCACACTCCTCGCACCCAAAGGCTCGCACCCGTGCATCAGTTGGAACTGAGTTCATTTGAACTAATGTATGACAATAACGAATAAGACAGTAAACCTTGACGCATTCCACACCTCTCATCGTGCGTGGGCGCGTGTGGTCACATCGACTGAACAAATTGGATCGACAGCTCGCTGTCGGCACACATTACGGTGGCAACAGGAGCATGACAATCGAATCCGCAAGCGCAGCGACAACCTCCGCATCTGCCGCAAAAATCCTGGTCGCCGAAGATGCCGACGATCTGCGTGATGCGATCGTTCTTGTCCTGCTCGAAAAGGGTTACAACGTTCAGGCTGCTCGGGATGGACATGAGGCAAGCCTCATCTTTACCGAGTTCGAACCAGATCTCGTGGTTCTCGACATGCGGATGCCAAAAATGAGTGGGCCCGACACCTGCGCGGCCATCAGGCAAACTTCGGATGCGCCTGTGATCATGTTCACCTCAACCAACGATGCCGCCGAGGTTCGCGATGCGATCCTGAAAGGCGCATCAGATTTCGTGCTGAAGTCGACCGGTGTCTCCGAACTGACCGCTCGAATTACGTTTCATCTAGAAAAGACCGCTAATGCGGCTATGGCTGAAAGTCCCAGCATCCGGAAGACAGTGTCAGCAGCGCCCTCGCAGCAATTTGCGACTATGACCCTGATCGTCGATCCCGACGAGGCTAGCCGAGCCATCATCAAAGCTGTGCTCACTCGGCTCAACCAGGGCGTGTTCGAAGCATCAACTGCAGCCGAAGCTATCGGTATCTTCAAGCAACACGACCCCAACATCGTGATAACTGAATGGTCGCTCCCCGACATGGACGCGTTCAACATGCTGTCAGAACTCAAGGGCAGACGGAACGGCAAAGAACTGCTCAAGCTGATGATGTCGGCCCGCCTGTCTCCCGAAGCGCAGCGCAAGGCTCATTTCGTCGGAATAACCAATTTCCTGTACAAGCCGCTGGGTGCCGCGAAAGTTGAAATTATGGTTGCCGACTGCGTTCGCAAAGCAATACGCATCCAGAAGCAAAAGTCAGCAAGCGTCGCCTGAATTCCGTTGGCTCGCTCGAAATCTCAAATTCAACGACACATACGGGTTTCACAGTAGGACTTTAGTACCAGTCAGATTCACACAAAGTACCACAAACAGCTACTAGCCTGAACTCAAACGCCTCGCCAACACCTGCTCAACCCGGCGGGCACACCTTAGAAAACAGCCAAGCAGAAAAACAAGATTGACTCCTACACCGAAAACAACGTCAGCGAAAATCCTCGTTGCCGAAGATGCCGCCGATCTGCGTGAAGCACTGGTGGATATCCTCGAGGAGAACGACTACATCGTCAAAGCAGTACATGACGGCTACGAAGCAGTCACGATATTTCCAGAATTTAAGCCCGATCTCGCGATCCTCGATATGCGGATGCCGATGATGAACGGCAGCGACGTCTGCGCGGTCATCAGGCAGACGTCTGATATTCCGATCATCATGTTCACGTCAGCCGATGACGTTGCCGAAGTGAACGGTGCGATCATCAACGGCGCAACCGACTTCGTCCTTAAAACGACCGGATTCGATGAACTGGCGAGTCGCATTGAGTCGCACCTGCTGAAGCAACGTGAGCCGCTAAAGCCTTCCGTAACCAGTTCCGATGTGACCGATGTTGCCGTTGAGGCAGGTCTGGACGAAATACCCAGGAATCTGCATATCGCAACAAGCGCACCAAACGCGATCAAAACCTTCACCGTGCTTATCGATCCCGACATCGAAAGTCGTACGCTCATCTCGTCTATTCTCAGGCGGCTGAATCAGGACTTCATAGAGGTCGACTCTGCCGGAGAAGGCATTGCTGCCATTCAGGATTACAATCCCGATCTCGTCGTAACGGAATGGTCGTTGCCAGACATGGACACTTTCAAAATGTTCTCCAGCCTCCGACGAGGGCTCAAGGCTAAGAATCTGACACGGATCATCATGTCCGACCGACTATCACCTGAGACGCAGCGCAAGTCGAACTTTGTCGGCATAAATAACTTTCTTGAGAAACCGCTTGATGCCGGAAAAGCCGAAATCCTGATCGGCGACTGCGTTAAACGAGCGTTGCGTGATCTGAGACGCACGGCTGCGATGACAGCACCGCACTAACGCTCTCCGACTCATACGTCCGTCCGTCCCACCCTCAGAAAATAGTTGGAAGTGGTCGATTCACGCGGAAGAGAAAGTGTGTCTGCACACCCGGGATGCGGCTCTCAAGCAAGCGGGAAGGCACGAACGAACCCCGCCCGGGACAACGCCACGTCACCCAGAGCATGATGCCTCTGGAAGCAGCTAACGCAGATTTACGATCGTATCGAGGGCAGCCGGTAGTGTTCGTCTAAAAGTGAGAACCGAGCCGTTCGTGGGCTGGATTTCGATGGTGAACTGATCGTTCGGGGTCAGGAGTGTTCCCGACGACGTCAATCCTCCGCTCGCCATGTAGTTCACCGAACTATTGGCAGTTACTGCCGTACCCGTAGTGCGGTTCATAAGCCAGACCTGAATCTCGGCTTTCTCACCCTCATCCAGCATGTTGTCGTTGTTGTCATCGCCGATAAAGCTGACCGACCATGGAACGTTCTGCAAAATCTGGTTGTTGTCGATGTAGACGATACTTGTCCGGTTTGTAGTCGCAGAGGAATCGGGGTCGGTACCGGAACCATCGGCAGTGTAAGGCGGAGTTAGATCGATCGGCTCTGCGCCATCGATAGACTCGACAACCACGCTGAACTTGAAAATCGCCTCGGTCGAACCGACAAATCCCTTAAACGCGATCAGGCTACCCGAGGGACGCAGGCTACTCTTCGTCTGCTCCAAACCTGCAAAAATCGTTTCCTTGGCACGTTCCGTCGAGAACACGCCAGTGCTCAATACTGTGAATGCAAAGACGGATGCAACGACCACAAACGCAATCAAGATGATCGCCGTTTCTAGTCCCGTAATACCACGCTGTTTGGTGTTCATAGTGTTGTGATTCTCTTCAACTGTCTGGGCCGGATGAATCAATCAAACTTTCGCTCAGTCGATCCCGCATATCGGCAGCCTCACTGTCGGGTCACATAGGCCAATCGCAACGCAATGCGAGCAACCTACACAGGCAGAATATCCGTTGAACCCCAAACACCGGATGCGGATTTACCACCACACATCGTGGGGGTGTACCACAACATGTGAATAACGTTTGCCCTCGGTGTGGGTTTGTTGTTTTAGCTCCGGGGCGTGGCGCTCGGGCTCCGGGCTTTGCGTGTAAGCTCCGGGCGTCATCGGATGACTTGGTCGCTCACGCTGCAATCTGGCGTTAGCCGCGCTCGTGGACCTGTCACTCGGCTCCGCGTCCCAATCTAGCGTTTAAGCTCCGGGCGTCATCGGATGACTTGGTCGCTCGCTGCAATCTGGCCATTCTACTTCGGCATGCTCAGTACGTGCATAACTCCTTCCCGAAGGAAGGGGGATAGACAGTGACGCTCCGGACCAAATAGCCTGCTCACCCGAAACCGAAATTCTGCGATTCAGTAGGCAACGCCCGATCTCTCAGAAAACGTCGCCTCGCGACACACTAATCCACGTCGATTCGAGGCGGCGGGTTCAGCACCGGGTGAATCGCCAGCAACTTCGCCGGTTCACTCCCCGTGTTGTAAATCCCGTGTCGAATACCAACCTCGCAGGTGAAGCAATCGCCGGTCGCCAGTGGGACATTGTTGTCCTCGGCGTAAACAGCAATCAGATCGCCCTCAAGACAGAACATCGACTCCTCATGGCCGGGGTGGTAGTGATTTGGCGCTATCGAACCCGGTGCGAAAGTCAGCTCGCTTAAGTAAAGAGAAGCCGCCCCAAGAAAATCGCCCACCATGTCGTACCGAGAAACACCTGCCATGAACTCATACGGCTCGTGATCGGAACGAACGAATACCGACGAAGGAGGATCGCCATCGGTGTACGCAACGTCCAAAAGTGCTTCACGCTCTGGTTCGGCAGTCGGATAAATCGTGATCATACGCGCTGGTGAATCTCCGACGTTTTCGAGTCCGTGACCGATTCCTGCCGGTGCCAGAACGCAGTCGCCCGACGTTGCCCGGAATCGAGAGCTACCAACCCTGAACTCCATCTCACCCTCAACAACGAAGATCGCCTCTTCTGTATTAGGGTGAAGGTGGTAACCCGACCGTACACCCGGCTGAACCGTAAGATCACCTACGGTCGCCATCGCGGCACCCGTCGACGCGCCTGCCATGGTCAGCAGCCTACTGCCCTCCATCGGTGATGACTCTTGTTGGTCGGCACGTCGGATGATTGTCATACCAGTCACTCTCCGGGTTTATTCAGCACACTCGGCAAACAATAGATATCGCGGCGATAGTCTACAAGGATTGCTGAAATCACGTTGTCGCGGATTCCAGATTCAACCATTCAAAAACGGATGGACCAGTAACAGTCGCGCAACCTGATTGCCGTTGTTGGCAAATCCATACGGCTCGTTCGGAGTTACCACGGCACCATCGTCCGTGGCAAGCTCTGTTTCATCACCGGCAATCGAAACAACCGGACCACTCACCACGAATATCGCAGTCTCAGAACCGTTCGACTCGACCGGCATCGCAGCACCGGGCTGGATATCGACGAAGTACGTGTAGGTCGAAGTCGCACCCGAGAAATCGCCCGATAACTCGACCTTCTCGACCCCATCAACGCCATCCGCATAGATTCCGCGCCGACTGCCTGCCCGAACTATCGCCGGGTGCGAAGTCGCATCCTCCAGCACAGGATCATCGATGTGAATCGTCTCCGGCGGGGTCAGCGGAAACGCCGTAATCATCCGCCCAAGCGTCTGGGTACGATTGTGAAAAGCATGGCCAACACCCGGTGCTGCCGTCACGGTATCGCCCGGATAAACCGTCACTCGCTTGCCATCCACCCAACACTCAAGCTCACCTTCGAGCATGATCTGGGTCTCTTCTGCTCCACCAGTGTGATAGTGATGGGGCACGCCGTGACCCGGCTGGTAGTAAAGATCGCCAACGTGCAAACTTGAATGCCCAAAATCCGCACCGGCAATCGCATACCGCGGGCACCCCGGATATCGATCTACCGGCTCTTGATCCGCTCTACGAATAATCAACTGTCTGAACCCTTCTCTCTCGAAATCAGCAAATAACCGCCAGCGCTTTCCTGCGAGGCTCCAAGCCAATGGCACCCTGAGGCTCTCGAAGGAAGTCACGCCAACTACTCAAGACACCGACGCCGACCACACCCACATCGGTGCCTATCTACCCAACTCCCCATGGCCTGATCATCACCCGAATCGCACCCGACGAACGCTTATCATCTGCTATGGCGAACCCCTCGGCAATATCTTCCAACCCGAATCGATGAGTAACGATAGGAGCCGGATTTACCTGCTCGGACCGCACAAGCTCAAGAGCCGACGAAAACTCCGACTCACCGTTCCAGGTCGAAAAACTGTTCGACCACTGCACCGTAAGCTCGCGCTCCATCGCCAGTCCGGGGTCGATCGTCTGCGGCTTAGTGAATAGACCCAATACCGAAACAACTCCCCCACGGCGCGTCATCTCCGATGCCTGTTGAATCAATTGACTCCGCCCACCGACCGTCTCGAACGTCACCGCGGCGCCTTCGCCCTCGGTCGCCTCCAGAACCGCCTCGACTGGATCTTGCTCCGATAAAACGACGCCAACAGCAGCAGCCCCCGCGGCCACGGCTACATCAACCGGCTGCCTGCGAGTCCCGATCAATACCACCGAAGCCGCTCCACGTGCCTTCAACACCTGACCCAGCGTCAGTGCAATCGCGCCAGCCCCAATTATCGCTATCGACCGGCCTGCAACGTCGGGAACTCGATTCACCGCATGCACCCCGCATGCATAGCAGTCGACCAGCGCCGCAGCATCGAACGAAACATCGTCGGGAAGTACGGTCACGTTCTCGGCAACACACACGTCATACTGCGAGAATCCGTGGCTCGATTGCCGAACGCCGTGCCTCAGCCCACGATCAGGGCAAAGGTGGTACTGACCGTCTCGACACGATCGGCACACACCACACCCCAGTAGATGCTCGGCCTCAATGCCAATGTGCTGACCGATTTCTAGCCCTTCCACACCATCACCAAGGGCTACGATTTCGCCCGAAAGCTCGTGACCCTGCTGCCACGGAACGTCATCACGAACCCGGTGTCCCCGGTAGTTGTGCAGATCGCTCCCACACACACCCGCCGACATCACCTTGAACAGCACTTCCCCCGATCCCGGCTCAGGAATTGCTTCTTCAACGATTCGAATGTCCTTGCCACCGTAGAAATAAGCCGTCTTCATTAGCGCCATTTAGTACCGACTTTCCTGCGCCCGAACTAAAATCTCGGACTACCTCACATCTACTCGTCGCTCTTTTCGACAACAATCTCTGTGCCGTCTGGAACACCATCCAGCACAGTCGGGTCGCCTTCGATCACACCCATCACGTTTACGGCCGATGCAGGACGTATCTCGCCGGGTGCACTCGTCGGAGTGGGACCCCAGAACAGGCATAGCGCCGACCCCGGAGGCCAGTAGGCGACTGCGCCCATCTCAACCGTTTCTTGCGAGTCTACCGCCTCGTCGGCAGTAACCGGAATCGAAAAATATATCTCGTCACCCCAGGTCTGCACCGTGCCGGTTATCGGCAGCGCACCCCACAACGCATCGGCCGTCTCTGAATCGTTCAGCCCGGCGGTCACAACCACACCACCCGCTGTGATCTTTATCTGCCTCGCACTCATCGTTCATCCATCCCTCCTGATATCGCCAGTGCCTCCAGCATGCCACAGCCCGAACGAACAACACAGCATTCGCCATTCGAATTCAAGTAACCCTCAATGAATCGCCACGATCCTCGAATGCCATCCTGAGGCTCACGCCAATCTGATCTCTCATGCGAAGACATGCTCGGATCGTAACAACGGCACTACACAATAATCACCTACTCACGCCCTCTTCATGCGATTACAGGCGAAATCTAATCAACTACTCATCTGGCTCTAAGGATTCGGTCGTAGCCTTCCGCTTGTGCCACAAATCACGTTACGAAATCACACGCAGCCGACGACCAACCTCTCGGCGTACACAGAGTTCCACTCAACGCTGAGTAGGAAGATGCCTCGTCTGGAGTGTCATCAGCCAACTACCGATCCTCGTCTGCTGGGATGCGTTTCAGAATCTGGATTTCCGGGGAGAAACGACCTGATTGCGAGACGTAATCTGACGATGCAAGGAGAGCTCGAATGAGCAGCCCCACAACGGCAGCGTCTCCATCCGTGATAAGCCACAAGGAATTCTGTCGGCGAGTGAACTATATTCAGGGGCATCTCGACGCGGTTGCCCGAATGGTTGGCGAAGGACGCGACTATACCGAGGTTCTCCACCAGATGCGGGCCGTGCGTCGTGCCACCGAGAAGCTCGAGGCTCATTGCCTCCTGTCACAACTCGATGCCGAAAAGAGCGGCCTATCGCCGGAGGCATGGCGCACATTGACTGATCTTTACAGGCGGCTCAATCCGTGATGCCACAACCAGAAATCTCCAAAATCAAGATCGATAGCTGCCCGGTTTGCGGCACAACCGTGGTTAACCCCGAGTCGGCAAAAATCAAGGCGACAGTCTTCTACTACGGACACCGCTACTACCTGATGTCCGATCGGTGCAAGAAGAATTTCTTACGCAAGCCCGATAGATATATCGATGAAGTCGGCAACCCGAAAGTGAAGCCGCAACTACCCGGCATGGACACATTGAATTCACAGACAGATAGGGAGAGCTACCAATGACAGCCGAGGCAATACGGCAGGTGACGCTCGGTGTGCAGGGTATGACCTGTGCATCGTGTGTCTCGCATATCGAAGGCGCATTGAACGAAGTCAAGGGCGTTACCGTGGCAACCGTGAATCTAGCCACCGAAAAGGCAGCGGTCGAGTACGACCCGGCTATTGCCGACCTGGGCGACCTGGTCGACAGCATCAAGAGCGCTGGTTACGAAGTCGGTGCAGACCAGGCAACTCTCAGTATTGGTGGCATGACATGTGCATCGTGCGTCAGTCACATCGAAAATGCGTTGAACGATGTCGATGGCGTCATATCCGCCAATGTCAACCTCGCGACTGAACGGGCAACCGTTCAATATGCGAGTTCAGCCGTAACAACTTCAGTGCTGGAAGCGGCAGTTAAATCGGCCGGTTACGAGGTGCTGGGCGTCGGAGATGAAGAAGATTCGCTTGAGCGCGACAAACGTCTCCACGATGCTCTGGTAAAACGCCTCAAGACCAAGATTCTCATCGGCGCGATCATCAGCATCCCGGTCTTCTTCGGCAGTTACCCGAGCCTTTTCCCGTTTGTGCCTGGCTTTTTGCAGGACTTCAGGGTGCTGTGGGCGCTCACCACACCAGTGCAGTTCTGGGTCGGTTGGCAGTTTTACAAAGGGGCTGTTGGAGCACTCCGCCACAAGACCACAGACATGAACACGCTAATCGCAGTCGGCACCAGTGCTGCCTACGCGTACAGCGTGATGCTCATCTTCTTCCCCGACTTCTTCATGGCTCAAGGCGTTTCGAAAGAGGTGTACTTCGATACATCGACGATCATCATCACGCTGATTCTGCTCGGGCGTTTCATGGAGGCCAAAGCAAAAGGCCGCACATCCGAGGCGATCAAGAAGCTCATGGGGCTGCAGGCAAAGACGGCCCGTGTAGTCAGGGATGGTGAAGAGCTGGATATCCCGGTTGCCCAGGTCGTGACCGACGACACCGTCATCGTGAGGCCGGGTGAAAAAGTGCCTGTTGATGGAATCATGCTCGACGGATCATCCGCTATTGATGAATCGATGGTCACCGGCGAAAGTATGCCGGTCGAAAAGGCGGTCGGTGATGAAGTCATCGGTGCCACTATCAACAAAACCGGGGCGTTTAAATTCCGGGCTACCAACGTCGGCAAGGACACAGTCCTCTCCCAGATAGTCAAACTCGTGGAGCAGGCACAGGGTTCAAAGGCACCGATTCAGCGGCTGGTCGACAAGGTCACTTCTTACTTCGTCCCGGCCGTTATGACAGTGGCGCTCACTACCGGGGTTGTGTGGTACTTCTTTGGCCCAGCACCCGCTCTGACCTACGCGCTGCTCAACTTCATCGCGGTGCTAATCATCGCCTGCCCCTGCGCTCTGGGCCTTGCTACTCCCACGTCGATCATGGTCGGCACCGGAAAAGGCGCTGAAAACGGCGTGCTAATCCGTTCGGCGGAGGCACTCGAAACCGCCCACAAGGTACAGGTGGTCGTTCTCGACAAGACAGGAACCCTGACACAGGGCCGACCTGCCGTCACCGATGTAGTGACCTCCAACGGTATGACCGAGGATGAACTGCTATCCCTCGCAGCCACGGTCGAGCGAAACTCAGAACATCCACTGGGTGAGGCAATCGTGAACAGGGCACGCGAACGCAATATCGAACTGGGTGACGCGACCGCGTTCAACGCGATCGCCGGTCACGGTGTCGAGGCAAGTGTCGGCGACCGTCGCGTACTGCTCGGAAACCTGAAGCTAATGAAAGATCACAACCTACACCTGAACGGGCTGGAAGAAGCGGCTGAAAAGCTCGCCACCCAGGGCAAGACCCCTATGTACGTGGCAGTAGATGGTGAGGCAAGCGGCATGATCGCCGTGGCAGATACTGTCAGGCCGGAGTCGCGTGAAGCCATCGAGCGAATGCACCGCATGGGCATCGAAGTTGCGATGCTGACGGGAGACAACAAGCGAACGGCTGATGCCATTGCCGGCGAACTGGGTATCGATCGCATTCTGGCCGACGTGCTCCCTGAAGACAAAGCGAATGAGGTGAAGCGCCTCCAACAGGAAGGCAAGATAGTTGCCATGGTTGGCGATGGCATCAACGACGCACCAGCACTGGCCCAGTCCGATATCGGAATCGCCATCGGCACGGGTACCGATGTTGCCATGGAGGCAGCGGACATAACCCTTATGCGTGGCGATGTACGTGGTGTAGTGACTGCCATCGCGCTTTCAAAGGCCACGATTCGCAACGTCAAGCAAAACCTGTTCTGGGCATACGCCTACAACACCGTACTGATACCGGTTGCTGCGGGCCTGCTCTACCCATTCTTCGGACTGTTGATGAGCCCGATCCTGGCTGCCGCAGCAATGGCAACAAGCTCGGTGTCGGTCGTGTCGAACGCAAGTCGCCTGCGTGGGTGGGTATCACCTGTCAGCGGAACATTGGTAAATAAAGACTAAGGAAAACGAAATGCTGTTCTGGTCAAAATGCGAAAAAGATCCTGTGTGCGGGATGAAAGTAGAAAAGAAGAAGGCTGCCGGTACTCGGGAGCATCTGGGCAAGACCCACTACTTCTGCTCACCCAAGTGCGAGAAATCTTTCGCTCGTAAGCCACGTAAATACCTGAAGCAGCAACAGACTGTCGGGGCTGGCGGCGGCGGTAGTTGTCACTGAGGAGTTGAAAGCGGTATCTCCCGGCGGGCTGGATGATCCAGCCAGGAGATGCCGTGAAGTAGCTGTGTCAGTATCTGTGCCGGGTGTTCATCCCGGGAAAACCATGGAATCTGGCTGCGTGCTGCTGTAGATTCAGCATACTCATCTCGACAACTTCCTGCCGCTTGTAATGCTTCCGAAGATCACCGCCGGGGGGCAGTGCTTAGACGTACTTGCCTCAGCGGTGATCTTCGGTGTTATTCGACAACGAGGTACGTAGTGAAAATACGGGTTCGCTCGCGACTCTCTTTGCTGCTCGTAACGACAGCAGTATTTGTCTTCGCTGTAGCTGCGTGTACTAACAGCGGTTCCACCGACTACCCGATCGTTCCGAACGACTCTCTGGTCAGCACGGGAAGCACTGTGTACGCAGCCAACTGCGCAACCTGCCACGGCGATCTCGACACACCACCACCCTTTCCGTCTGCGCCACCGCATACCGTGGATGGGCATACATGGGAGCACCCGGACAGGCCACTGGTCGACATGATTCTGAACGGCGCGACCGTGGTGCAGACAATGCCGACATTCGAGGGCCTTCTCACCGAGGATGAGGTGCGGGCCGCGATCGCTTATATAAAGACTTTCTGGACTGCCGATCTGTTGGAGCAGCAAATGCAGATATCGGCTGAGTATGAGGCAGGGCTTGAACAGTAAGTTCTCGCCACCCCGATTGCATCCGTCGAGCGGTAACCACCGGCGAGAATCCACCTCGCTATACGCTCCGATCGGCGGCACCGGACACCATACTGCGAGGTAGCAGCGGTTGATTTCGCGGTTACAACAATCGAACGAGTCGAATTACACGATTTTCTAGGCTCGCTCTCATGTTGCTTTCACAAATGTTTCAGTATTTCGGAATAGGCTGTTTCGCAGCAGCACGCTAAAGATGGTTCTATATCTCGTACGTTCGGAGTTATGGAATCGCAAATTGCCGCGAATCTGCACTGCTGGCAACCCAAGAGCATCCCGGCCCGGCTTGGACTTCGAGAAAGCGCACAAATGCGGTCCAAAACGAAAACGGCACTGATCGTTACCACCCTGCTGGCGGTCGGAGCCGTTGTGTCCCATATCCTGATGCCGGGAAGTGACGCCCGGGAAGTAACACCGGGACTCACCGACGACCCGACCATAGACCCGCCGGTGGCCCACCTTCCTGTCGATATTGCAGAAGACTTCCAGGTGGCATTCTCAGTCCAGAGGTCTGAGCAGGCCAATTCACCACCATTCGTGGTCGCCGACATCCTCGTTGACGATGACTTTATCGATACGAATGGTGCGAACTGGCAGAACGATGTCGGCGAGATGATCAGAGCCACGAACAACCTGCTCGGTCAGGTCGAAGTCGAGATCAGAATTGGCTCGATTGGCGTATGGGAATCGGAAGACGAACCCGAATCCCTCAGCGACCTGATGGATTCTGCGATAACGCAATCGCAGCGCGATCCTTCACGACTTCTCATCGTTATCACCTGTCAGAACCCACCGAAAAAAGACGGTCTCGCGCAATCGGGTTATGGTCGAGTTATCGTCGAGTACTACCACAACGATATCCCTCGCAATGCGGCTCTGCTCTCGCACGAAATCGGCCATCTTTTCGGTGCCGGACATCATGCAGATGCAGTCGAGTGCGTGGGTGACGGCTGCCTGATGGACGCGAAAGGCTACTCGCATTCAGAGAATTGGTGCGATCACCATCGCCAGTTGATCGGAGACGCCACACAGGCAGCACTTGCTCTCTCTGACAAATCAGATCCCGAACCAGCCGCGACGTCGAACGACAATCTTCAGCATCCAGCTACCGGGTCGGTCGTTGGAGATGACGGTACTGCCCTGTGAGATATGCAATAAATATCTGCGCTAGACCAGCAAAATCAAGAACATTTGTGAAGAGGTGTGGCTTTGGCTAAAGAAAACAATCAGACGCAACTTACGAGGGAGCGCTACGACCGCCGGGCCTCACTGTACGACCTGCTTTACTGGCCCTGGGAGAAATTCGTCGTACGCGGCCTCCGCAGCAAACTCTGGGCCGCTGTTTCTTCGGGCAAAGTGATAGAGATTGGGCCGGGAACCGGCATCAACTTCCGTTATCACCCCGCTGGCTCATCGGTTACCGCCGTTGAACTGAGCCCGGAGATGCTGAAACAGGCGGCAAAACGATCTGGCGAGTCGCAATCCAATATCGAGCTAATCACTGGAGATGTCGAGAAACTGGAATTTCAGGACAACTCGTTCGACTCCGCTGTCGCAACATTCGTCTTCTGCTCAGTACCAGATCAAGCCGCCGGGCTAAACGAACTGAAGCGAGTAGTCAGACCCGGTGGAAAAATCCATTTCCTGGAGCATGTTCGAATCGACTGGCCGGTGATCGGCACGCTGATGGACCTCTGGGATCCCGTGGCAGTGCGAATGGGCGGCGCACATATAAACAGGCGCGCTTCGGAAGCGGTAAGGGCCGCGGGCCTCATTGTTGAAAGCGAAGAGCGACAGGGGCTGGGAAGCATGCTCAGGTTGATACAGGCGAGGGTTCCTGATGAACACTGATACCAAAATCAAGCAATCGAGTGCGAACGAAGTTGAGTTGTCGTCTGGCGGCAGTTCGGCGACGCAAGTGGAAACTCCGGCAACTCCGAGACTGGTTGTAGAGCATATCGCAAAGGCCTATGCCACCCGCAGCTTGTTGCCGTTCAGCAACCGTACCCAGGTGCTGACCGATGCATCGCTTGAAGTGGGCGCGGGCGAGGTTGTTGCACTGGTTGGCGCGAACGGCTCCGGTAAGTCGACGCTCATGATGATCATTGCGGGGATGCTCTCGCGTGACTCTGGCACGGTCGCTATCGATGGCAAACTGGGTTACTGCCCGCAGTATCCGGTTCTGTATGAAAAATTGACTGTAGCGGAAACCTTCAGGCTGTTCGGGGTCGCCTACTCGATGGACAAAGCCGACATCGAACAACGGGTGGGCGAACTGTTCTCCGAGCTCGATTTCGCAAGCTACAAGAATTACCGGGTCGAAAACCTGAGTGGTGGGACGAAACAGAAGCTAAATCTCGCTCTTTCACTGCTTCATGACCCGGAAATCCTGCTTCTGGACGAGCCATACGCCGGATTCGACTATGAGACCTACATCAGGTTCTGGACGCTGGCGAGGTCGCTGGCAGATCGAGGCCACAGCGTTCTGATCATCTCTCACTTCGTTGAGGACCAGGACCGGTTCGACCGCATCTATCGGGTAGAGGGAGGGCGATGTGAGCGTCTCAGTTAGAGAGCGTGCCCTCGTGCCGTTGTCGATGTACACGCGCGAGTACTATCGCTCGCCGCTGAATCTTGTGTTGTTGGTCGTTATTCCGGTGATATTGATACTTTCGTTTGGAAGTGCGCTCACAAGATTTTCCGGGTTACTCGATCAGGTGCTGGCTCCCGAGGTCGGCAACGCGCTTGGCGCGGTCTGGTCGGCTGCCTTCTTGACCGGAATCATGGGCTTCTACATGATGTTCGGCGCCCGGGAGGCAGACAGGCGACTTGTACGCAGTGGCTACTCGACCTTGTCTGTCGTAATGCTCCGATTGGCCACCGTCGCACTGTTGGGCCTGCTGGCTGCCGGAGCCAGCTACGTTGTCCTCATTACTCGCATCACACCAGACAGCTACTTGATTACGTTCGCCGCACTCTATCTGGCGTCGCTGATCTACGGGGTTATCGGGATACTGATCGGCTCACTGATAACTGGTGAGCTGGAAGGCTCGTTTGCCCTGCTCTTCTTCTTCATCATGGACGCTTTTATCGGCAGTCCGTTGTTCGGAGCCAGTTCGCAGGCCTTCACCATCCTACCCACCTACTATCCCTCGCAGATCGTGACTTCGATGGCATCGGGCGAGGGCCATTCGCCGATCAACTGGCTCTACGCAACTCTCTATCTCGGTGCGGCAGGATCGCTGGCGATAGTTGCCTTCTATAGAACGACGAGAGTGAGGTGATGCGGAGATGACCCCGTACGTTATCTGCCTGGAGATGGGAGCGAGGCAATACGTCAGAAATGGCCTTTTCATAGCCTTGCTGATCATTCTGCCCCCGGCTTTTATCACACTATCCTTCACAACCAGCCCCGACATCCTCCTACCAGTCGGCCTGCTGGAAGACGCTACGAGGCAGGTCGTATTTCTCGGAATGCCCGACCTACACGGCGCGCTGATGGTTCCCATGACAGTCGCGTTTCTATCCGGGTTCGTCGGGCTGTTCATCATGTACAACGCAAGAGAGGGCGACCGCCGACTCGTGATCGCCGGTTACAGCCTGGGAACCCTCCTAGCCGTACGTCTCACGATGATCCTCGCCCTGAGCCTGATGATCACACTGCTCGCAGTGGGTGTGACCCTCTTGTCGTTCAGGCCAGAACAGTTCGGATTGTTTATCGTGGCGAACCTGATCTCGGCTATGCAGTACGCATTTATCGGAGCAGTGGCAGGAACCTTTCTAAGCGCAATCAGCGGCACGTACCTGATGTTCTTCGCCCCGATGATCGACATCGGACTCGTGCAGAACCCGATGTTCCCTCGGGACAGCGTTCAGTGGTGGGCGAAGTTGTTGCCCGGCTATGCACCCATGGAGATGTTGACCGACGTTTCGTTCACAGCCGGGTTCGACACACTGAGCTTTCTTGGCTTCTCTCTCCTCTACACACTGGCGTTCGCAGCGATAGCTGCAGTGCTGTTCACCCGCGTAACCTCATCGAGAAGTTGACCGAGATTCGATCACACCGGTCGCAGTCTGATACAGAGATTCAGTCGGCTCGACCACGCCTTCGGCAAACCACGCTGAACGCACCGCTACGTCGCCCCACGATCAACCCCGTGTCTATTCCCGGGCCTTCTTCCATTTCGCGTAGATCTTCTCGGTCTCACTGTTAAACGGATAGAAGAATTTCGGTGAAATCCCCTCACGCTGCGTGTGTTCAAGAATCGCCTGCTCGATCTCATCGTGACGCACGCACTCATCGTAAATCTCTTCGGCCAGTTGAGAAGGCAGTACCACAACCCCGTCTTCGTCTCCGAGAATCACATCACCCGGCCACACAAGCACGCCACCGCATTGAACCGGCTCGTTCACCTCGTACGGCAACACGCTGGGTTCTCCGATAGTCGGGGTGCTGCCACCCGCGTAAACCGGATACCCGTATTCCGCCACCTTGCGCCCATCACGAACCCCGCCATCGGTCACCAAACCGGCAGCCCCACGGGTCAGAATCCGCGAGAACACCACATCGCCACCTGTCGAAGTCATGCTTTCGCCCATGCAATCGGCAACCAATACATCGCCCGGTGTCAGAGCCTCCAGCGCATCCCAACGGGGAGTTTCATTGAACCCCTCTCCGTGCCCTCCGCGCGTTACATGGTCTTGAAGATCTGGGCGCGACGGCAGGTATCGAAGTGTCACGGCCCGCCCTACCAGCCGCCGACCCGATGCGAGGCTGTGGACGCCACTCATAAAAACCTTGAGATAACCCCGCCTCGCCAGCTCCCCGAGTACCGTGGCATTCGATACGCTCTCGTATTTCTTCAACAGTTCGTCAGATACCCTGACTGCAACATCAACCAATTGGGGGAACTCCTATCCGAGGGAAATAACCAAATTATCTGCACGTAGCCGTACTTCGTAAAAGTGTATGGCCGGTCAGCGCGATCATACGGCTGCCGCCGCCGAAGTATAACCGTCCGAATCCACACCGCATCAACCTGCACTTCGCCGCTTGATGGCAGCGGGTATGGCGCGCGTTCAGCACGGCAACTCGCAGATCGAGAATGCCCAATACCCGCCTCCACTGCGATTCTCAGGATGCGAACTTCCCTGCCTACCGATAACATCAGAGCCTGAAATCGTCGCTCAATCCGTTACGTAATACGCACCACATGAAAATCTACTGGAACACACTTAACCCACGAGTCCGTGCCCTCTCCGTATTCCTGCTCGCAATCGCAATTTCGCAGATAGGGTTTCTCATCGCCGGCGGGCTCCAATTACTCGACCTGCTGCTCGGGGTCTACTTCGGTGGCTTCATCGTCTACTTCCTCGCCCGATGGGGATTTTTTGCGACTCGAGTTCCAATGATCCTCCCGAATCAAGAGATCACTACTCTCGAGAAGTACCGAAAGAATCCCGGCAAGCGACGATACGGCCCGGGCGAGCCGGCGGAGTTTATCGATCCTAACGATGCCGATGAAGAACTACTGCCCGATGACCGTGTAGTCGGTGTGTGCTTCAATGGTGAAGCCGCCGCCTATCCCCTCGCCGCACTTGGTGTCCGTGAGATATCGAACGAGGCATACGGCGATTCGCCAATCGTTGTCTCCTGGTCGCCAGTCACATACTCAGCGCGTGCCTTTCTGGCGAAGGCAGACAACCGTGTACTGCACCTCAACCGGCACACCCACACCGTTTTCAACTCACCTGCATTGCCCGATGATGGCGACAGCACGTTCGTCCAGTTCATCGGGCAGGCTGTTTCCGG
Source organism: Chloroflexota bacterium (assembly GCA_024275195.1). Classification (GTDB taxonomy): domain Bacteria; phylum Chloroflexota; class Dehalococcoidia; order Lucifugimonadales; family Lucifugimonadaceae; genus Lucifugimonas. Next base: position 17,749 of record JAJRZP010000126.1, read on the forward strand.
CGAACTTGCTGGCTGGACACTTGAGCAGATTCCAGTGGTACTGACGACGTGGGCAGCCTGGAAAGAAGCTCACCCCGATACCGAGGTAATGTCGACCGAAGGCGGACCCGAGGCTGACATTTTCGAGCGCTACTACGCCAACGATCGAAACGGCGTCCACAGCCTCAACCCAACCGACAAACGTCTGCACGGCAAAGACGTCGTCTTTGGCCTGGATATCCGGGGTGAAGCGAAGGCATATTCCTACTCCGCACTCATCGACGAGCCGCTGGTGGAAGAAGACCTCGGCAGGACACCCATCGTCGTCCTTCACGAAAGATCATCGGCCACAGCGACGGCGTTCTACAGGACCGTAGACGGACGTACCCTCAACTTTAAAGGTAAGAGTAAGAATCCACACCGACGCTCTGCCGAATCGACAGCTTCGGGCGAAGGAGAGCGTCCTAACTACGAACCCTGGCTCATCGAAGATACTCAAACCGGCTCCACATGGCGAGCAGTCAGTGGCGAATGCATTGACGGTGAACTCAAGGGGTGCCAGCTTGAGATGCTGGTCGGTATGACCGGTTTCTGGTACGCATGGAGCCGTTTCTACCCGACTGCCGAATTATTCGGTGCGCTCGACGAATCCGCCGATCCAGTACCAGCCTCTGAATAACACCCCCCCCCTCTCCTTTGGGCAGGTGACGCCCACTGCCGACTGAGGGGAATGCAGCACCCACAACCTGCCCTCTCCACGAAGCCCCCTCGTCAATGACACAGCCCGCCAGATCAAACATCACCGGCATCGTCCTCGGAGGTGGACGTTCCCGTAGACTCGGCGATGGACAATCCAAGCTACTGATTCACATCGGCGGAAAACTCGTTCTCGCACGCATTGCCGACACACTCAAAACGGTCTGCTCGGAACTCGTACTTGTAGTTCGACCCGGTCAGGAAGACGATGTGCCCGATCTTGGAATCGCCCTCAACATGCACGTGGTCTCAGACACTTCGCCGTACGAGGGCCCGCTCGCCGGCATCCATGCCGGGCTAGCCGCAACGACGACTCAGCTAGGGTTTGTGATAGCCGGAGATCACCCGTTCGTATCGAGAAACCTCGTATCAGCAATGGCTGCCGCCTCGACCGTCGACGGAACGGACAATCCCGCTGCCGTTATCCCGCGTACCGATGGCGTCTTTCACCCGCTTCATGCGATCTATCCGGTCGAACAGTGGGGGCCCTACATCGCCCATTCTCTGTCGGAGGGCGAAACATCCCCGCGACGTGTAATCGAAAAGGCGACCGTATCTGAGTACCCGCCGGTCACGATCTTCAACGCAGACGACCTCGAACGAGCCGACCCCAGGAGGATAAGTCTCGTAGATATCGATACGCCAGAGGCTCTCAACACCGCACGGAAGATATCGGAAGCTCGAAAATTCACGCCCCGTCACCACTCGCTCGGCTGAGTTAGATCGCCATTTCTCCCGCTCACTCCACGCAACAACTCATCTGAGTAATGTCGCGGGTGAACGCCTGAGCGACCCGCTTGATCCCCTCGCTGAGCGTCGGAAACACGTGCACAGTATCGATAATGTCGTCGATCGTAAGGCCGAATTTAACTGCGAGCGTCGCCTCGTGAATCAACTCAGCAGCGTGCGGAGCCACGATGTGAACCCCGAGAATCTTTGAATTCTCGGGATGTATAACCATCTTGAACACTCCGCGTGACTCGAAGGTCGCCTCGGCTCGTGGAACCATTTCAATCGGGATAGTCCGGCACGAGCAGGTGTTGAAGATTTCCATCTCTTGCTCTTCCGTTATGCCCACCGATGCCACCTCGGGATCGGTAAAAACGGCACGCGGAACATGGTCGTAGTTGATGGTTCTCGAACTACCAGTCAGGGCGTTCTCGGCTGCAATCGAACCCTCTTTGGCTGCAGTAGTTTCAAGTGCCCGACGCCCAATCACATCACCGGCAGCGAAAATCCCTGCTGCCGTGGTTTCATAGCGGTCGTCCGTAGTGATGAACCCACGCTCGTCTACTTCCACCCCGGCCGCGTCCAGCCCGAGATCCTGCGTATTCGCCCTGATGCCCGCGGCGAGGAATACCTCCGAAGCCGTGAGAACTTCCTCGACACCATCCGATGTCACGATGGTCAGTTTTTTCCTGTCGCCTGACGTAGCATCTGATGGCGCAGCGGATATGACACGCACACCCAGCCTGAACTCGATTCCCTCTTCCGAGAGTACGCGCCGTATCTCCGTCGATATCTCCGGCTCCTCGTTCGGCAGCAGGTGGTCATGGCTCATCAGCAGGGTGACGTGGGAGCCAAAGCGGGCGAACATCTGCGCCACCTCCAGACCTTGCGGTCCACCACCGATCACAATCATCGATTCTGGTAGCGACTCAAGTTCCATCACTGTCTTGTTCGTGAGGTATCCAGTACCGGAAAGTCCTTCGATGTCGAGCGGCCTTGTCGATGATCCCGTTGAGATCAATATCTGGCGAGCAGCTATCGTCGTGCCGTTTACTTCTACTTCACGTGACGATACAAAGCGGACGCGGCCTTCGATCAGGTCAACATGCTCCTGCGAGTCCTGAACATTCACATAGTTCTTGTGTCTTAGACCTTCAACCACGTCTCGTTTCTGCTCTATCGCTGCGGTGAAGCTGAATTTCGTCGGTTGCCCACCGGAATTCGCTTTGAATTTTGGGCGTGATCCGTAATGGTGCTCGGCACCAACAGCCAGAAGATGCTTGCTCGGCACGCAGCCAACATTCACGCATGTGCCGCCCAGTGGGAGTCCACCGTTGATCATCAGGGTTGTCTTCCCGAGATCATTTGCCTTTGTGGCCGCGGCAAACGCAGCCGCACCACCTCCCACGATCAGCAAGTCATAAGTGTTTTTCATTGCCGAAAGACTCCCCGTTTAAAGCTATTAGTAAGACTATTGGCTCGAAAAAGTGTCACTGGACTGGTGGATACCCCGAGCGCGTCAACCATGCCTTGACATCCGCCTCGTTGATCTCTGCTTCGTCATAGTCGACCGACACTGTTCTATCGGCCGCGCACCCACTGACCGTTCTGATGCCCTTCTCGATACGTGCCACCATTTGAAGTGTGCCAATGCAGCCGTCGCAGGTGATACCGGGAAGGGTCGCTTCGTATGTCGCCATAGCACTACTCCTTTAGATTCGTTGATTTCTTCAACGATTTATTTCGGGGCTCGACACAAGCGACGCACCGTTGGCCTTTAGAACGGCACGGGACCCAGCAACCCGGCGAAGCGAGCCGCCCACACGACAACTGTCGCAATCGTCGACCCGATAAGCACTACGCTGCTCCTCTTCGCCCACACCCCTCTGAAGTGCGAGTCAGAACGTACTTCCAGCACCCAGCCTCTTGTGAGGATAAGAAGCGAGAGGATCAGCAATGGAATCGTTAGCGCCCGCAACGCGGGAGCCGCAGCCGCCCCGGCAGATGTCGCACCAAAGACACCGAGAACGGCCGGAATCACTCATCACCAGGGTAGTGGCAGAATCGGGGCCAAGACACGCTCGAATAATTTTTCTATGTGGAACACGTTCAGCATTAATTTCCTCCGACCCCAGCCTAATGCTTCCAGTAGGGTGGAAGGTCAAGTGAATCTTCAAATACCGTCAATGCGCCTTCGGGTCAGTACAAAACTGGCAACCAGACCGGATATATCAACCGAGCGCCTGAGGCAGGGACCTGTACGTAACTACAAATCTTCGCACTGCTACCACCGACCAGATCGCTTCAATCGCCGTTATCGGGTACACACCGACCATTGCGCTGTACAACGCTGTCGCCGCCGAGCCGATCGTAAATACAAGAATTAGCCACACTGCCCACACTGAACGAGACTCGAACGCGTACGGCAGCATCATGATCGTTACCGCAACGGAGCCGAATACGGTCAGCACGCTAAGTCTCGTCTGGTATCTGCCCCCGCAGGCAATACGGGGCGCCAGTAGATCTCATGCTGTGGCCAACAACGCTACCCATTCTGAACCCCTTCAATCAGGTGGCAAACGGCACCAGTGCACGGACCAATCGCTGAACCGTTGCCTGAGTCTCTAACTCTCTCCAACTCAATCTTCAACTCAGCAAGTTTGCTGATACGAGATTCGATATCTGCAATGCGCGTCTCGATCAGCGAAGAAACATGATCGCATGGTTCCGTATCCTCGCCTTTCAATCGAAGAACGTCAGCAATCTCGCCGAGGGTAAAACCAAGCAGCTTCGCCTTAAGGATGAATCGAATGCGTTCAAGTGCGTCAGCGTCGTACTGGCGATAACCACTCTCGGTTCGACCAGGTCGCACCAGTCCTATTTCCTCGTAGTACCGGAGAGTCTTCGATGGGACACCGGTCTCCTGCGCTGCTTCGCCGATCTGCAATGGTTTTGAAGTCATCTGACAATTATGCACAACCGAGCTTCACCCGACCCGCCCGGTGAAGCTCAGTATCAATAACCAGTTGATCCCGGTGGGCATAACGACGCACAGGCATCCCAGGAGTCACATTCACGCCACTTCAATCTCCGAGTGAACTGGAAACGCCTGAAATACCGCGCAAGTGGTCTACTTGCGCTATTCCTTGCCGAATTCGTCGATGTGTACCATCGATCACTCAGGTCGGCACTCGAATCGTCCCGTGGTGTGCAACTCGGCAGGGCGATCTCTCAAAACCATTCGTCCGTACTGGCGCGGAAGATTGTCTGAATATCCAACAATTTCTGGTTCCGCACAACGCTAAAGATGTCTTGAACATCTTCGAGCGACACAACGACAGGCTTCTACCAACTCACGCACCAGTTTGTTCTGCTCCACACCCCGTATTTCGGCAGATGATTTTCTCTAATCGTGCATCGTTTCTCCGAAATCTTACGTAACTCTTCCCGACGTTATTCTTAACAAACACTCACAATCGTTAGTGAATCTGGTTCCAAATCGTGCAAAACATTCTTCTCCGTCATCTGATCACCGCCATCATCACCGCCGGACTCACCTGGCTCTTCTGGCGCTCAAGAATGGAGTGGGATCCAGAGATGCGGTTGTGGAAATCCTTTGGTGACACAAGCCTTGTACTTCTCTATGCCACTCTCGCGATTGGGCCAGCGGCACGTTTTTTCAAAGGCGCAGGTCGACTGATCAAATACCGTCACGAACTGGGAGTCTGGTTCGGGGTATACGGTCTCATACACACCTTTTTGATACTTAACGGGTGGATGCGCTGGGAAGTGGGTCGTTTTCTCGGATATGAGTTCATCCCGAGCGTAGGACGTGACGTTCGACTCGAGTCAGGTTTCGGAATGGCGAACATCATGGGTCTCATCGCGATCATCATCGCGATCCCGCTAATGATCACTTCAGGCAACTGGGCGATTCGTTATCTGGGCGGGTCTTCGTGGAAATTCCTGCACCTCAGCGTCTATCCGATTCTGTATCTGATCGCCCTTCACACCATGTACTTCATGTATATCCACTACACGATATCGTTCCACCGTGCTCCCGCACCGACAAACTGGGCGCAAATCCCGTTCGCGCTTGCAACCGGGGGATTGTTTGCAATGCAGGCAGCCGCTTACACCCGGACCTTCCTGAAATACCGCCGCAGGGAGACTCGAATCGGCTGAGGTTAGCGCGCCATCCATCGTCTCAGAACTAAATATCAGTGCCAAGCACAGTCGGTAGCGTAGCGCTGCCGGTTGCAGCCATTGTTCATATGAAAGTTCTATAATCCGCGATCATCGAGAATAATTTCTCTGCCCTGAGCATCAAAACTGCTCATACTCGCATCGAACAATCCGATCGGCGGAAATTCGCCCGTCGGGCAGGTTTTAGGACAGTGACCGCCATGTTTCAGGGTTACAGCATTCGAAGAAATCCGATGTCCGGGCTAGCGGTCATTGTCTTTGCTCTGATGATCCTCGCGATCGCCTGCAACAGCGGTTCAGAATCGGGATTGCAGCAGATATCCACCGCAACCACGACCATACGCGTGACACCCGTGTTGACTGATCCGCCCACCGGGCCGGGTAGTCCTGAGCCGTCAATTTCCATTTCACCCGAACGAACGGCCTATCTCGAATCGGCCGACAAAGTAATGGACATCGTGAGCCAGACGGCGCAACTGCTCAGCGGCACCGGTCTGAGTGCCGTATTCGTCGAAGGTGATCGCAGTGAAACGAAAGGTATCGCCGAGGTCGTCGTTGGCTCATTCGATCTCGCGAAGGCGAGCCTCGAATCCAACCCTGTACCCGACGATATGGTCAAGTTTCACACAGCCATGCTGGAGGCGATTCGCCTGTACTCGAAGGCGGCTCAGGTGTTGATCGATCTCCCAGACTCGGCCGACTACGACGTATTCGAGTTTCAGGAGCCATTTCAGGAGGCAGGCGAGATTCTCCATGAAGCCACTGCACTGTTTAGCTCACCTTAGTAATGGATTGTCAGACCCATGGTCACTGGCACCGGCAAAAAGTTATATCAGCCAACACGAAACTTCGAACTACTAAGCCTCATTTCGTCTACTTCGTGGCCAGTACAGTCATTTTTTCGCTGCTATCGACGCTCGCTATCGGAAATCGGCGCTTGCCCGTTCGCTCGGATAACATCGTACGAACTAAACACAGCTTGTGAATTGCAGTTAGAGCCAACACTTGAAGCAGCATCAAATACTCGTGATCGATGACGACCCCGCCGTGACGGATTTCTTGAAGCGCGGCCTCGCATACGAGGGCT
>JAJRZP010000127.1 GCA_024275195.1 Chloroflexota bacterium
CCTCGTTTCTGAGGGTCTATTTATTGTGAGATTGTGAGCTATGAAGCACGACGGCGGCGGACACGAACGCGGCGGGGTCGTCGTCGCATCATCCGAGGTGCCGCTGCCCTGGGTTGCACCTGTTGCCGGGCCTGAACCGGCTGTGTGGCCGCTTCAACGCCGAATTCAACACCCGCTCGGGCGGCGAGTGAACTCATGGTATTCAGCCGACGCACGATCATGCCACGCTGGTCTTTCACAGCCTGCTTCTTCGCCTCCAATGAAATCTGGGCCTGCGCGAGATGATTGGCTTCTGCATCGAAATCTTTGCCGAATTCGGCGATCCGCTCACGTGTTGCCTTTGCTTTCTTACGAAGGCCTGCTGAACCCGCACCGCTACCCGACATAGCTGCCCGCACGGCGGCATCCTGAGCGGCAGTTACAAGATCGTTTTTGCGGTTCGACTGTTCTTCCAGCGCGATTGCTTGAGCGTCAACCGCGTCCTGAAGCTCACTGACTTCCTCTTCGATAAACGAGAGTTCTTTTCGAAGATCATCGACATCCTGAGCGTATGCCTGAATTTTTATCGCGATTCTGGCACGGACCGTCGGGGCTCCGTCATCGTCACGTTCTTCAATAAACTCGAGAACTTCTATAAATCGCGGGTCAATCATTTGTTCATCCCAGACTGCGGTTAGGCCGCGTTAAGTCCCTGAAAGGACTGCGGGCTGTTGTAGACATATCCGAACCCACGGCGTGTGACGATGAGTTTGTTGTGCGGGTCGGTGTCACCGATCTTCTTGCGAAGGCGAGACATGTGCCACTTGACGAGATTCTCGGTCTGGTAATCGGGACCCCACACTCGCTCCAGCAGATCAGTTGGGGGTACAGGCGATCCTGCATGGCTTGTCAGTTCGGTTATCAGTCGATACTCGATGGGTGTCAAATCGATGGCTGCGCCGTTGACCGCAACCTCACTTGTCACGAAATTGATATCCAGGAAACCGTCTTGAAATCGATCGACTATCGGCGTTGGTGCCATGGTGGATGCTCGGCGAAGATGCGATTCAATCCGAGCCAGAAGCTCGACAAAACCCCCACCCTTCACCACAAAATCGTCACCGCCTGCACGCAGGGCTTCGACCTTTTGATCGATATCCTCCACCCCGCTCAGAAAAACTATCGGGACATCCGACATCGCTCGTAACTGGCGGCAAACTTCGATGCCACTCATTGCAGGCATAACGAGGTCGAGTACCACCAGTTGAGGCTGGAACTCATAGAAAGTCCGCAGCGCAGAGCGTCCGTCAGGGGAACCCGAAGCTTCGAATCCTGAATGATCGAGAGTGGTAATCAACGCCTCCAGAATATCTGGAGCATCATCTACTACAAGGATTCTTTCACCGGCCATGCTGGCACTGTCCTTCCGGGTACAGTTAGGCGTTCAACAAATAGGTAATACCTCCAAACTAGCCCAACCCTCATCACACCCACAACACCCGATCACGCAATCGGTGATACGGGATTTCCGCAGGCGCAATGGCGGCGACTACCCACCGTAAACAAACCTTTTGGTCCATTCCGCAATCTTCAACATTTCCACATAAAATCTTGACATCACTGAAGTACAACTGACCTACAGAGATTTAGAACTCTGTTAATTTCGACGAGATGTGCACGGTTCACGAGGAAAATAATCATGCTCAAACGCTGGGTACCTGCAAGCTTAATTCCCGTCGCTATGGTGTTGGCACTGGCCGGCGGGGCTGTTCTGGCATTCGGCGGTGGCGATGATCAAAATCAATCCGACAGACTGGAACGAGCAGCCGATATTCTTGGCATTGAACTAACCGACCTGCAGGCAGCTCATGATCAGGCGAAACGAGAAATTCAGGACGCTAAAATCGCCAGGATCGTGGAACAACTCGTAGCCACTCATGTAATCGATCAGGAAGAGGCCGACAGTTTCAATGTCTGGATTGCAGCACGCCCTGATTCCGCAGACGAGGAAATGTTCGCCAGAATTACTTCGTCGCTATTCGGCTCGTCTGGAGCGGGGATGGCGAAGTTTAAACTGCATGTAGCCCCCCGTGACAAAGATCATGGCTTAAATGATCGCATGGCCGAAATACTTGGAATAGACCCTCAAGATCTGGCTGATGCGTTGCAGGATAGTGCCCAGGAACTCGCAGCAATGGATCGCCTCGCACGACTGCAGGCAGTAATCGACGAATTGCTTGGAAACGGCACGATTACCGTGACAGAGGCAGACGAGTTACGCACGTGGGTCGATGCTACGCCTCAATGGCTGCTCGATCTCGATATCTCGGCACGCATGCTTCCCATGTTCGGTCTTTTCTCAGGAGAACTCGGAAGCGCGGACTGGCTGAAACAACTTCCATTTGGTGGTAAAGGCTCGCCCGGCAAAGGTGAGTGGGGATTCGGACTCGAATTTATCGACCCGGAAGGCAACTTTAGATTTGGGCCCGGAAAGCATGAAATCCCGTTCGATCAAGATCGAATGAACGAGTTGCTTGAACGATTCGGTATACAGGAGTTCGGAGGTCTTGAAGGTCTTCTTGAGCGGTTCCGAGGTTACGGCAGTGATATGCCGTTTGAAGAGCCGGTCGAACCCACGGTCGTGCCGGATACCGCGGCAGCCGCTGCTTAAGCATTTACCTATTCACGAATATCATTCTCGACAATGGTCACCACCGAACAAACAGAAGAGAAGACTGCGCTCGTCGTTGAAGACGACAAATCGGTCTCGCAGTTGATACACCTCTATCTCGCGCAGGCGGGCTACAGGGTTCTATCGGCGGCGGACGGTGAAACCGGGCTTCGGATGGCGCTGGAAGACACGCCAGACATAATTTTACTGGATCTGAACTTGCCGGGAATGGATGGGATCGAGGTATGTAGAAACGTTCGGCTGAAATCAGAGGTTCCGATAATCATGGTGACAGCTCGTGTCGAGGAAAACGACCGTCTGACCGGCCTCGATCTTGGAGCTGATGACTACGTATCGAAGCCATTCAGTCCACGAGAACTTGTGGCACGAGTGAACGCTGTGTTGCGCCGAACCTCCAGGGCGGTCGAGAAGCGTGCCGAGATCGGAAGCAAAGTTAGTGCGGGAGATATTGTCATCGATCTTGAGCGCCGCACTGCCAGCGTTCTCGGCGATGAAATTGAACTGACACCGACCGAATTTCGGTTACTCGCATATTTCGTCGATGGTCGCGGGCGGACGGTCTCACGAGAGCAGATCATCGAGAATGTGTTCGGTTACGATTTTTCAGGCTACGACCGAACCGTCGATACCCACGTTTCCAATCTCAGGAAAAAGCTGGAAGCGGCCAATCCTCACAAGCAACATTTGAAGACCATGTACGGAGTTGGTTACCGATTTGACGCTTAGATGGTTCGTCGGCCTTCAGGGAAGACTCACGCTTGGGTTTGCGCTCGTACTCGCATTGTCTATCGCCAGCGTCAGCGTCTACTCGGCCTACAGCACCAGAATTGAAACTGAACGATTCACCGCTGAGATAGAACTAGCGAGATCAGAACGCGCTCAGCAGTTAGTTCAGGACACGTTCGAGGTCAATCAGGATTGGGAGGAGGTTCAGTACGCAATTCAGCAAGTCGGAAATCTCTATGGCTGGCGAGTAGTACTCGTGAACAAGTCCGGGACAGTTGTCGCCGACTCGCACAAGATGGTCCGAGACGCCAGAGGACTATTTGAAACTATGGCTGAGCGATTCCCCAAGTCCTCCCGGTTCACCAAACGCCCGGTGTACGTGAATGGGGAGTTGATCGGTCAACTGCTCGTCGATGACAGACCGAGTAAGAATGAACGACCGCTCAGCATGAGTGATTTCTACAACGGGGCGATGTCGCGCATGCTTGAAGGACGTAACTCCGCCCTCGCGCCCCCTCCACCCGCTCAAGTGCCGTCACAGGCTGCCGGTGATCTCGTCGCAGAAGTTCTCCAGTATGTCGAGCCACCTCTGAGTAATCTTCAATCATCGTTCCAACGCTCATTGATCGTCGCCGGCATCGCAGCAGGATTCGCTGGTTTGCTGATAGTGACACTGCTAACTCGTCAGGCACTCACTCCGGTGCGCCAACTCACAGCCGCGGCCAGCAATCTGGGCGCTGGCGACCTGAGTCAACGCGTTCCAGAGAGCGGTTCCGACGATATTGGAAGGCTCGCCAACACGTTCAACACGATGGCCAGTGAACTTGAGTTGGCTGTCGACCAACGGCGACAACTTACCGCTGACGTAGCACACGAGCTCCGTACACCCTTGACCAATATTCAGGGCTACCTCGAGGCGATCAAGGATGGAGTTGTGAACGCCGATGACGAGACGATCGACACGCTGCACACCCAGACTATCCACCTCGCAAACCTTGTCGAAGACCTGCGAATTCTGGCTATCGCCGATGCTGGCGCACTGGCATTGAGCAAGTCTCACGGTTCACCAGTCCTGGTTATCGAAGACTCCGTCGCCCACTTCAACCAACGAGCACGTGAGCGCGATGTCAGTCTGAATTTCTCTCCAAGTGGTGATGAGACAACCATCGATTTTGACGAAACACGAATCCGACAAATCGTCTCGAATCTAGTTGAAAATGCGCTAACCCACACACCAAATGGCGGTGAAATAGCGGTTCGCACAATTGGTAACGTCCACGGCCTTACCATGACTGTTTCAGATACTGGTCAGGGAATTTCCAGTGCTGATCTACCGCGAATTTTCGATCAGTTCTACCGCGTCGACCCGAGTCGTACTCGTGCTACCGGTGGTGCGGGACTTGGCCTCACGATCGTAAAACGACTTGTCGAGGCACATGGTGGTGAAATATCCGTCACGAGCGAACCGGGCAAGGGAGCAACGTTCAGCGTCTCTCTTCCGACCGGCGACTTTTAGTTCGGTTGAGGAATTTTGGGGTTGGGAAGGCAAACTTCCCCTTCTTGTAGCGAGTTCCCTGTAAACACCGTGGCGATTCAGAATCCAATTCTGATAGACCGTTCAGATCAGTCACGAATAATCTGACGACACTCGCCATCGCCGAGCGACACGTGAGAACATGGCTACTGACCCCGGTACCAGCGCCACGCCCTATGAACGGCAGGTCAGTCTTGCCGACGCAGAGTCTGACCACACGCCTTCATCAGGAAAGTAAATTGAGCAACTCGATCGAGCTTGTCGCCTTTGATCTCGGCAACGTCCTGTGCGCCGTCGACGAACGCCCAGTAACGATCGAACTTGCCTCGATCTCGGGTCGTTCTCTCGAAGAGGTTTTCGAGACGATCTTCGGAAGAGATCGCAAAGCTCTGTTCGAAGGTGGGCACATAACCTTCGCTCAACATGCTGATCAGGCGATCACAACCCTCGGACTCGACCTGACACTCGACGAATTCACAGATCTGTACAACAGCGTTCTGATTCCATCCGAAGACATGTTCCCGCTCGTCTCTCAAATCACACAACGCTACCGCATCGCCCTCGTATCGAACACGAGTGAACCGCACTGGAAAGCTGCCGAAAAGTTTCTGCCATTCAGTTCAAAACTCGATCCCGTGATCATCTCCTGTGAGGTGGCCGCAATGAAACCTGATCCTGCCTTTTACGATTCACTGCTAGAGAGGTCGCATGTGGCGGCGGCCAACACGCTGTTCATTGATGATCTACCGGCGAACGTCGAGGCAGCGCTGAAGATGGGATTTATTGGTCATCAGTTCTTGTCACGGGCTGAACTCGAACTATATCTGGCCGATCTCGGCGTAATCTGATCGTCGAGCACTCCGCCCCGAGTTGCGCTGATTCGTCGGCTATGAGACAACATTGCCCAGCAGTCGCGACATCAAGCATCTTGTCTTGATACGGGCTGGTTGTTGTCGGAGAGATATTTTGTCCCCAGAAACAATACCGAGTGACTACACGATCATCAGGGCAGCACGGCTGTTTGATGGGACGGGTGTGGCTCCTGCCTCGGGGCAGGCATTACTTCTGAAAAATGGGCGAATCGCGGCTATCGGGTCAGCAGACCAGATTTCTGCACCGGACGGAGCGACGGTTACGTTCAAAGACTACGGTGATTCAACGATTCTCCCTGGTCTGGTAGACGGCCATACACACATGATGGCCCCCGGCGATGGGACACATGGCGATATCACCGGTGCAGAGCAGGATGACGTTCTACTGATGCGCGCACTCCAGAACGCACGAACGTTCCTCCATGCCGGTGTGACGACCGCACGCGAGAACGGTGCAAAGAACAGGGTTGGGTTCTCGTTGAAAGAGGGAATTCAGCGAGGACTCTCGGAAGGTCCTGAAATGGTTATATCTGGCCGCCCGATCACCATCACTGGCGGCCATTTCTGGTATTGCGGTTCTGAGGCCGATGGCGTTGAAGGCGTGCGATCTGAGGTCAGGAAACTCGTCAAAGAAGGGGCGGATTTCATCAAGATCATAGCAACGGGAGGATCGACATGGTCTTCGAAACCGCTTTTGCCGTCGTATACGACGGAAGAGATGACCGTCATCGTCGATGAGGCACACCGGTTTAGGAAACTTACCGCAGCGCACTGTGCGTCGATGCAGGGCATCAAGAATGCTCTGGATGCCGGTGTTGACATGATTATTCACTGCGTATTCGAAGACGAGACAGGCATGTATGAGTTCAATGAGCCGCTTGCCGAACAACTGGCAATCGCGAAAGCATGGGTGAATCCAACTCTCCACGTAGTACAGGCCGGAATCGATCACACAGAGCGAATCGGTTACGAGCGCGGCTGGCTCATGAACGAAGAACAGGCAAGTATCGACGCATCTAAACAGTCACTCGAAACCCGCTATGAGTCGGTAAGCAGGCTGATCAAGATGGGTGTCAGAATGATCGCAGGCAGCGATTCACCGTGGGGCGCGTATCCTCCGGGAGAGTTTGTGAAAGAGATGGTCGCGCTAACTAAAGCAGGCCTTACGAACACCGAGGCTCTCGTTACCGGGCTCAGTCACGCCGCCGAATCGATCGCAGTTGGAAACGACGCAGGTACGTTAGCGGTAAATCGTCCCGGCGATATCCTGATCGTAGGTGGCGACCCGACAGCTGATCTCAACGCACTTTGGGACGTGAAAGACGTATACAAATCGGGGGCTCGGGTCGCACGACCGGCCTAGCCCAGTTCAACTCCCCGGTCGCAATAAATCACCCGTACACTGCCCAACGGATTCTTTACCCAGCACCCTGGAAACCAGATGGACTCGACTCTGATATGCCAACAATTGCCTTCCTCGCCAATCTATCGACCGCCGAACACAAACGTCGGTGGGATCTGTTGAACGAGCATGCTGGTGATGGCATAAACGTAATTGTCGCCGACCCGGCAACCTCACCCGGTGAACTCATCGAGGCGCTAAAAGATGCAGATGCAGCGATTCCGTGGCTCGCATCACTCCCGCTGGAAATAGCCGAACAACTCCCGAAGCTCAAACTCGTGCAGCTTCTCACCGCTGGTTACGACTCTGTTGACGTTGTCGGCCTTCAGAGGCTCGGCATCAGTGTTGCAAACAACGGCGGTTCGAATGCCATCTCCGTTTCTGAGCACGCCCTGACGCTGATGCTCAGCGTCTACCGTCGAATGATGGAGGCGTGGAGCAACACCGTCGATGGCAAATGGAGAGCTAGTGTCGATCAGTTGCCTGTACGTTCCGAGATAAATGGCAAAACCGTGGGCATCATCGGTTTCGGTAACATCGGCCGACAGGTGGCACGCCGACTGTCCGGGTTCGACTGTGAAGTCCTGTACCACGACGTTGTCGAACTGATGCCGGGGCGCGACCAAGAGCTTGGCGCGCAGTCCGTCGGATTCGATCGTCTCTTACGCGTCAGCGATATCGTCACGGTTCACGTCCCCCTGAACAGTTCAACCAGAGGGATGATGGGCGCACGTGAGTTCGGGTTGATGAAAAATACAGCAATTTTTATCAACACGTGCCGTGGGCCGGTTCACAACGAGGCCGACCTGATCAATGCGTTGCAAGATGGCGAGATCGCTGGTACCGGGTTGGATGTCCTCGAGCAGGAACCGACCGACCCTGCAAATCCTTTGTTGAGCATGCCAACGGCAATCGTCACTCCCCACTGGGCAGGCGGGACAGGAGAAGGTAACGAACGTGCTGTGGTGTTCGCATTGTCGAACCTTGAGCGACTGGTCGAAAATCGAAAGCTGCTCTCGGTCGTCGATCCAAAATCAATTTTCTAGATTTTGCTGGTAGCCGAACCTAATTTCATCCGGCTGGCAGTTCTTACCCGGCATTCAACTCCCTCGCCAGAAGAGAAATACTACGACACAAAAAAATGCCCTACCCTACTGAGCCGTGTACCCGCCATCTACCGGCAGGTTAACCCCGGTGATAAACGATGCCTCGTCCGACGCGAGAAACAATGCAGCATTGGCGATCTCTTCGGGACGTCCCAATCGACCCATCGGGTGAAGTGACTTCAGCCGCTCGTGCATGTCGGCGTCTTCAACGAGAGTCGAAACGAGCGGTGTGTAGGTATAACCGGGACACAACGAGTTGACTCGTATACCCTCTTTTCCAAGTGCAACACTCATATCTCGGGTCATCTGCACCACACCGCCCTTCGTGTGTGGATACGGGTTGAAACCATCGCTGATACCTTGTGCGTAGCCCACCAGACCAATAATCGACGCTAGGTTCACTATCGACCCTGCCTGTTGTTTTTTCATCGAAGCAACAGCGTAACGGGACATCATCATCGTGCCTTTTAGATTGATACCGACAACCCAGTCCCAAGTTTGCTCGAAATCCCACTCGGGAGGTGCGTATCTCGGAGTTACACCCGCGCTGTTGACCAGAACATCGATTCTGCCCATCCTATCGACGGTATCGGCGACCAGTCGCTCACAGTCCTCTCGTGACGACACGTCGCCTGCAAGGGCGATAGCGTCTCCACCTTCGGCAACGACCGAGTCGGCAACGCGCTGGGCCACCTCCAGTTTCAAATCCGAAACCACCACTCTGGCACCTTCGCTGGCGAATAGATGCGCCATCGCATCTCCAAGGCCTGAGCCACCGCCGGTAATGTGAGCAATTTTTTCTTCGAGCCTGCCTGCCATTTGAGATCTCCTGTGTCCACGTCCGTCTGAAACCAGCGAATTAAGATCGAAATTACTGAATCTGGCGCCGATTCTAATTCCAGTTCGGAGTGCCGTGGAGGAAACTGAGACGTAATATTGAGTCCATATGCCTTCAGTACCTAAAAAACGACGCAATCCACGCCAGCGATCATCCACATCGCGCTACAAGGCTGATCTGCAGTCCAATATCGACAAAAAACCAGAATCGAAGAAAACCCCTTCGAAATCGGAAGGGCCGACCATCTACCCTATGGTTTTCGCAGGTCCAATGAAGCGTCTCTACGCGTTCACGGTCGACTTCAGCCTGATCATGATGATCATCTATACCGTAGCTCCAATTGCAGATGGTGCGATGTTCAGCCGGGAAGCGACAGCCCCTGACCTCGTATTCTTTCTCGGGTATTTCATTGTCCCGACGATGATCTGGGGTCGTACACCAGGGAAATGGGTTGCGGGCATTGTCGTTGTCGATTCTGAGGGCAGAACACCCGGCCCAGCGGTGATCCCGCGGGAGATGATCGGCAAACTTGTGTCTTTTCTTGCCGCCGGAGTTGGAATTGTGTGGCTGGTGTTCGATCCGAAGCGACAGGGTTGGCACGATAAGATTGCGGGGACATTCGTGGTAGACAATCCGTACTCCGGTGGCCCCCAGTTCATGAAGGATTTCTTCAAGCTAGGCAAAAAGACCGTGGATGACGATTCCGAATCTAAAAAGCCAGCGGATGATCCACCTGCTGATCCACCTAAAGAAGAAAAAGACAAGTCGAGCTAATTTCTTGCTGGTGTTCAATCAGGCAACGGGAAGCACAAGGAAATGCGGATGGCAATCTCTCGAAAAGTTCGAGACCAGATGAATAACAGCTCGTGGATTCGCAGAATGTTCGAAGAAGGAATTGAACTGCGGAAAATCCACGGACCAGAAAACGTCTTTGACCTTTCGCTTGGCAATCCACTGCTGGAGCCGCCGCCTGAGTTTCGAGCCGCGATCACCCGGCTGGTTGCTGAAGAAACTCCCAACACGCACAGATACATGCAAAATGCGGGGTTCCCAGAGGTTCGCGCCAGTGTGGCCGAAGTTCTCGCGGAGGAGTCGGGGGCGCCTATAACCGCGGACGAAATCCTGATGACAGTCGGTGCTGCCGGGGCGATCAATACGATCCTCAGGTCGATTCTCGACCGGGGCGATGAAGTCGTTCTAATAGCTCCGTTTTTCGCCGAGTACGTGTTTTATGTCGAACACCAGACAGGCGTTTCGACGGTGGCGGGATGTGATGAAAACTGGCTTCCAGATATCGCGTCGCTTGAGGCGGCAATCGGTCCTCGCACGAGGGCGGTGATAATCAATTCACCCAACAACCCGACGGGGGTTGTCTATCCGAAATCTTCGATAGCGGCAATTTCGGCTGCGTTGCAACGCGCTGAGAACAAGTACGGGATTGAAATTTACCTGATCTCCGATGAACCGTATCGGAAGCTGATCTATACCGACACGCCTTACCCATTCATCTTCGAGCACCACCAGCGATCAATCGTCGCCACGTCGCATTCAAAAGATCTCGGGCTTGCCGGTGAGCGGATCGGATACATCGCAGTGAACCCGGCCGACCCCGGCAAAGCTGATCTTTTAGATGCACTCAACTTCTCGTTGCGAACGCTCGGTTTCGTAAATGCCCCGGCGCTGATGCAACGCGCAGTTGCCGGAATCCAGCGAGCAACCGTCGATATCGACATCTATCGTAAAAAACGCGATCTACTCTATGGCGCGATCACCAAGATCGGCTACCAATGCGTAGAACCAGATGGCGCGTTTTACGTGTTTCCAAAGTCGCCGATCCCTGATGACACCGCGTTCGTCGCCGAACTCCAGAAACAGTTGGTTCTCGTGGTTCCGGGGATCGGCTTCGGTACACGGGGTTACTTCCGTGCGTCATATTGCGTCGATGACTGGGTAATTGAAGGGGCCATCGACGGCTTCGAAAAAGCCTTCACTCAAGCCAACAGTTAAAAAATCGTGCGGATTTTGGCTATCGTGCCAGCGGTTCCTTCAGTCCGCTTCCCGTGATCGGGATGCACACGTTTGAGCCACGCTCGATAACGCCTGACTCGATCAGCTTCACGAGTCCCGCAAACGCGCCAGCAGATGTCATCTCAGCGAAGACACCCTCAGACGAAGCCAGCCTGCTCTGCCACTCGGTGAAAGACTCCTCTGGAACAGTGACTCCTGTTCCAGCCGTCGAACGAATCACCTCAACCATTTCGGCAAGACGTGGCGGCACTGAAACCGCAATACCAGAGGCATTAGTGGGCTGCACATCGTCTTGCGACCACTTTTCGTTGTTCAGTTCGGCAACAACTGGTCGCACCGCGTGTGCCTGAACCCCGTGGAATTTTGGGATTTTACTAACAACCCCGGCTTCAAGTAGTTCCCGGTAGCCACGAACCATTCCGATCAGCAACGAACCATTGCCCACAGGCAGCACGACGTGATCGATCCCGTCGCCAATCACATCCTCAAGCTCGTAGCTGACGGCCTTCATCCCTTCTGAAAAATATGGACTCAGGTTGTGTGACATGTAGATAAGCCCGCGTTCTTTCACAAACTTCTCAGCAGCATCGGTTGCAGCCTGTCTCGGCCCCTCGATCTTGTGAAGGCTTGCTCCGAAAACCTGAATCTGATCGAGTTTGCCGCTGGCTGCACTGGCGGGTGCAAAGACATGTGCCTTCAACCCGGCGGCGGCGGCGTAGGCAGATAGCGAGGCACCGGCATTACCCGATGAATCTTCGACAAATTCCCTGACACCGAGATCACGTCCCATTGTCGTGAGAATCGCCGAGCCACGATCCTTGAACGAACCTGTCGGGGTCATAAACTCAAGCTTCGCCCAGAGAGTTTCCAGTCCGAGTTCGCTCCCTGTTTTCTCTAACAGTACGAGCGGGGTATCGCCTTCACCGAGGGAGTTTGCAGACAACAGGTCATCCATCGGTAGTCGAGGCTGTACTCCGTCCGGCGCATCGAGATAGTCAACAACGAACAATCCGCCACATTCAGCACAGGACAGATCGCTTACCGATGGCTCATTTCTTGATGAGCAGTCCAGACAACGAAGCTGATGATTCGGAATGTTCAATCTGTGTCACCGCCATCGCTGTCTTCGATTGCCTCTGTAATGACAGATATCTCTTCATCACCAGCCAGAGGGCGGAACCTCACCCCGGATCGGGCAAATCCGCCACCGATCCCAACGGCGTGCCCGTCCGCCCGCCAACATGCCGCGCCTGACAGTGTGCCTCCCGGTTCGAAACGAACGATATTCATACCACCTCCGACTGCGTTGACTCGCATGGTTCTATGACCTTTCGCCTCAACAGTCGACTGAATCGATTCGGGCACTCCAGATTCGATCTCCGCCTCCTGTCCCTGAGTCCAGACACGCGGCGCCTCGACAGCTTCCTGCGCCGTCATCTTATGGTCGATAAGATTCACAACGGCCTGGAGCACTGAAGTAAAAATCTTCACTCCCCCGGGTAGTCCGAGGGCAAATTCTGGGTGACCGTCTTTCATGACGATCATCGGAGACATGCTGCTCGTCACTCTCTTCCCGGGCTCAACCGACAGGGCGTTACCTGGATGTGGGTCGAACATTTGCTGCGTGTTGTTGAGGATCACTCCCGTCCCCGGAACCGTAACTTTGGATCCAAACAGTTCGTTGATCGTTTGCGTTGCCGAGACGACATTCCCGTCAGAATCGGCGGTCGTAACATGGGTCGTATGATCAGGCTCACCTGAACCGGGGTTGATCTCCGGGGAAGCTCTGTCCATATCGATACCGTCGATGAACTCCTCAACATGGTGTTTCGATATCAGGCGATCGACCGGTACCTCGACATAGTCAGGATCGCCGGTGTAGCGATTTCGATCAGCAAATGCCTTCTTCATGGCTTCAAGCAGGAGATGTATCGAATCAGGTGTTCCGAAGCCAAGTTCCGCAATGTCGAACTCTTCGAGGATATTCAGCATTTCTGTGATGTGAACACCCGCCGCCGAAGGAGGAGGAGGAGCAAACAACTCGTAGCCCCGGTACTCGCCCTTGACTGGAGTGCGTCGTATTGTTTTATAGCTCGCAAGATCCTGTGTGGTGATTATCCCACCATTTCTACTCAGGTAATCACAGATAATTTCCCCGAGTGGGCCGTTGTACAGGTGATCGGAACCGTTATCGGCGATAGCTCGCAATGTTCGCGCATAGTCAGACCGATCGACGTGGTCTCCTGATCGAAGCGCCACCCCTCCCGGCATGTAGGTCGCAGCCGTTTCTGGGAATCTGCTTATAGCATCTTCCATCTGCACGATCGTTTCGTGAAGATATTCGCTGGCTTTGAAACCGCGGGTGGCAAACCGTATGGCGGGTTCCATGACCTGCGAGAGTGACATCGTGCCCCACGTTTCAAGTGCTTCAACCCACGCTTTCAAGCTGCCGGGAACACCGATTGCCAGGTAGCCGATAGTATTCAGGTTATCGATGGCCTTCAGATAATCAGGGCCTGAATCTGCGACCGGGTGATACATCGTTTCCGTCGATGCAGCGGGTGCGGTGGCGTATCCATCGAGTACATGATGCTCGCCGTTCGCAAGTCGCACGTTCAAGTACCCGGCACCGAATATCCCGACCATCATGGGCTCAACGACTGACAGTGCGAACAGGGAGGAGATCGCAGCATCGATCGCATTCCCACCCGCGAGTAACATCTCCGAACCCGCCGCTGATCCGAGCGGGTGATTGGTCACTACCACGCCCTTAGATCCCGTTGCCGGGCGTTTTTCAGTCTGGAATATCGTGCCTGCTCGGGATCGCCAGTTTGGTGTTGTCATTTGTTCCTGTTGATTGTTGACTCGGAGTCGCCCGACACCGTGAATTCGATTTTCAAGAATAACGGCAGCGAAATTCTATTCTTTGAAACTTGTTCTCGGGTGGTTGGAATATCGAACCTTCACATATTGTTACTTGGTCTTCGCGAGAATAGATTAGTTGCCACCAAACACGACCTTACGTGCCGCATAATCCACCTCCGTACGAGATCAGCCAGAAAGAATAGTCCGATAGCTCCGAACTCAAGACCCAACTTCCTGGTAATCATGTCCGACGAACACGGCGCGCAGTTTTCGTCAGCATACGGCCACCCGATAATCGAAACTCCGAATATGGACCGACTTGCTGCACAGGGGGTCACTTTCGATGCCAACTACTGCAACTCGCCATTGTGTATCCCGTCGCGTGCTTCGTTTATGACCGGACAATATGTTTCAACCAATGAAATCTGGGACAACACGAAGCCCATGGCTGTCGATAAGCTGACATGGCCTTACCTGCTCCGCAACGAGGGTTACGATACGGCCTTGAGTGGCAAGATGCATCTGGTTGGTCCTGATCCGCTGCACGGATTCGAGAGGCAACTATCGCGGGACCCGCATATTGAAGAACCGCTTGACCACTATCGGTGGTCCAACGGAATTCCTGAAGCACCAGACGACTGGTACGGCGTACGTGAGGCCGATCCGGGTGTGAGCCCTATGATCGAAGCGGACGATGCTATGGAGAAGGCCGCGGTCGAATTTCTGTCCGACCCGGCACGCCACGAGAAGCCGTTTGCAATGTGCGTCGGATTCATCGCCCCACATTTTCCGTTCATCGTCCCCGAGCCATACTTCTCGAAGTACTACCCCGACAACGTCGATATGCCGAATCTCCCGGAAGGACATCTGGACAACCTGCCACCCTCGGCACAGCGTCTACGCAAGATGTTCGGTCTGGACGGCGACTGGACGGACGATGAGATAGCGAGGGCACGTGCCGCTTATTTCGGACTTTGCACGTACCTCGATGACAAAATCGGCAATCTGCTCGATGTTCTTGAGCAAAAGGGACTGGCTGAAAACACCGTGATCGTCCACACATCCGATCACGGCGACATGCTTGGCTAACACGGCCTGTGGCGGAAGATGTGCTTCTATGAACAGTCCGCAAATGTTCCTCTTCAAATCTCATGGCCGGGAGTGTTCGAAGGTGGTCAACGCGTGAGCGAAGCGGTTTCGAATGTCGACGCGGTGGCAACGATCCTCGACCTAGCTGGTGTGCAGATCGATAGATGGGATCTCGATGGTCAATCGTTGGTTCCGGCCCTGAACGGCGATACCTCGGGCCTGAACGATATCGCGATCTCCGAGCATTTTGCCCACGGTACAGATCGCGCCCTCGGCATGATCCGGTCCGGCAAGTGGAAACTCTGCTATGGCCATGGGGAACCGGTCGAGTTGGAGCTCTACGATCTCGATACAGACCCCGGTGAATTTTCGAACCTTGCTGGTGTGGCTGAGCATTCAGCTATTCAAGAACGCCTGTTGAAAATCCTGCTCGATCAATGGGGCGACCCTGACGAATTGACTGCCAGGATCGTGCAGGATCAGGAAGATCGAGAAATCGTACGAAATGTGACTGGTGTCGGAACAATTTTCTAGGATTTGGTAACTCACCGGGTGCGTGCCACAATTACCTCATGCCAACTGAACCCTCCAATGATTCTCCGTTGATTTCTGATCTTTCGGCCGTCGTCGGCGAAAAGTACGTAATCTGGAAACCCGAAGACCTGTTGGTCTACGAATATGACGGTTCTATCGACAGGGCAACTCCGCAAGCGGTCGTGCTGCCATCGACTGCCGAGGAAGTTTCGGAAGTTGTTCGAATCGCCAATCGACATGGGGTTTACATCGTTGCCCGCGGTGCTGGCACAAGCCTGTCGGGTGGTGCAGTCCCGCTGCGTGATGCAGTCGTGATCGCCCTCACCCGCCTCACTGATCTCATCGAAGTAGACGCCGAAAACCGGGTGGCAATCGTCGAGCCGGGGATGATAAATCTCCATCTCTCTCAAAAGGTCAGTCATCTCGGACTTTTCTACGCTCCCGACCCAGCCAGTCAAAAAACATGCACTATCGGCGGGAATGTCGGTGAAAATGCTGGCGGTCCCCACTGTCTCGCACTTGGAGTAACGACAAATCATGTACTGGGGCTGGAGGTTGTTCTGGCAGATGGATCACTGACGTGGTTTGGTGGAACACAACGTGAATCGACCGGGTACGACCTGCGTGGAGCATTCGTCGGTTCAGAGGGCACGCTGGGAATCGTCACCAAAATAGCTGTACGCCTGCTGCCCAAGCCCGAGACGATTCATAGCATGCTGGCGGCATTCACAACTATGGATGCGGCATCAGATACGGTTTCTGAGATCATCGCAGCGGGAATCGTGCCCTCTGCCCTCGAGATGATGGATCGCCGAACTATCGATGCAGTCGAGCCGTTCTATCACCCCGGATACCCGGCCGCGGCTGAGGCAGTACTGATTGTCAAAGTCGATGGACTCAAGGAATCGGTTGAGGAGCAGACTGAGCAGATACTGGATATCTGCAGCAACAACGATGCCATGGAAGTACGTGAGGCCGATGATGAAGAAACGCGTGCGAAACTCTGGGAGACTCGCAAAGGTGCTATCGGGGCCTATGGCACTATTGCGCCAACGTACTACCTCGTAGATGGTGTGGTTCCTCGGACGAAACTCAGGGAAGTGTTGCAGCAGGTCGACCAGATTGCTGCCGAACTCGATGTCACAGTCGCCAATGTTTTCCATGCCGGCGACGGAAATATTCACCCGGCGATACTCTTCAACGAACGGAACCCCGACGAGGTGAAACAGGCTATTCTTGCCGGGTCACGCATTCTCGAAGCATGTGTTGCTGCCGGTGGAGCCCTCTCCGGCGAGCACGGTATCGGCATCGAAAAACAGGCGTACATGCCACTCGTCTTCACTGAGGACGATCTAGAGGCAATGTCGAGGCTGCGTACGGCCTTCATCGGCGAATCACCCGACGACGCCCCGATCAGCGTGCCCTCTCTGGGTGAACGGTTCAATCCCGGTAAAGTGTTCCCCGGTGGTGCCGTTCATGGTGCTGCGTATGGAATTACCGCCGAATCGTTCCGCCCTACTGGTACGCAGGACTGGCAGTAACGTCAGCCCATCGTGATTCGGAATGGTGCTGAGTGTCGAGGATAAAGGCGGTACCTACTACCGACCATATTGATACACAGCACCCTGAAAAAGCCTGCTGATCATATGTTTATTGGTTAAACTGTCTGCACTAAGCAGTCTCTGGCTTGTAGATCAATCACACGATGCCCGAAAACGCGGCAAAGACAGGAACAATCGTGCCATCAGCAACTGGCAAAGTTCGTATTGGAATCATCGGGGCTGGTGGCTTCGCCAACACTCACATGGAGCAGTTCGCGAAGCTCGACAATGTTGAGGTTGTTGCCGCTATGAGGCGGAACCCTGAAGCCCTGACCGAGTTCCAGAAAAAGTGGGACATTCCGAATGGATTCACCGATCATCACGAGATGCTCAAGATGGATGACCTCGATGCGGTCGACATCATCACCCCCACGGGCTCCCACAAAGAACTGGTTCTAGATTCAATCGCAGCCGGAAAACACGTCCTGTGTGACAAACCCCTCGCCCTGACCGCCGCCGACTGTCGGGAGATGCTTGATGCCGCAGAGAAGGCAGGTGTGATCCACTCGACGAACTTCAACCAGCGTGGCAATACGATGATCGGCCGAATCAAGCGTTATCTGGACAACGACTTTGTCGGGCGCATCTACCACGCAAATCTCTGGTGGGGCATGTCGCATCAGTTCGACGCCCGACCTGAGACGTTGACATGGCGGTTCCGGTCTGAAAACGGTGGTGGGGCGGTTTACGAACTGATCCATGTTTTCGACATGCTCAGATTCATCAACGGCGAGGTGAAACGGGTCGTCGCCTCATTTGACACAACGAACAGACACCGGCCTACCAGTGACAACCCCGAAGGTATCGATGTCGATGTGCCCGACGTGTCTGGTCTTCTGTGCGAATGGGCGAATGGGGGTATGGCGGTCGTCCACACATCGTTTGCATCCCGAGGAACCGACCCCGACGGTAAAACATCTCCACGTGTGGAGATATCAGGCGAAATCGGGCGCATCACAACCGACGGACGTTACGGCATGCAGGGCGTGACCGGGCCAAACAATCCCGTCGGACAGTTGGATCCCGGTCCTGACTATCCTCAGCCGTATCAATTGTTTGCCGATGCCATCGTCGCAGACGATCAATCGCTTGTCGAAACCAGTTTCTACGACGGTATGAAGGCAGCAGAAATAGTCGATGCAGCCTACAGATCAGTTGCAGAGTCACGCTGGATTGATCTCAACAATGGCTAACCAAATCACAAAAAATAAGTAACGGAGCCACACAATTCCTATCGAATACGTAAAACTTGGACGCACCGGGACTAAGGTCTCGAACATCTGTCTGGGCACCGACAATTACGGCAATCGGTGGGGTTGTGACGAGCCGACCGCACACGAAATTCTCGGCACTGCCCTTGATGGCGGAATCAACTTTGTCGATACTGCCGATGCCTACAACGAAGGTCGCTCCGAGTCGATGATCGGCAACTATCTCGCCGATTCTGGACGACGGGACAGCGTCGTACTCGCAACCAAGTACCGATCTACCGTTGGGCCCGGCGTCAACGATCTCGGAGCCTCTCGTTATCACATCGTCAGGGCAGTAGAAAATTCACTCCGCAGACTCCGTACTGATCGCATCGACCTGCTCTACTGCCATTCTTGGGATCAGGACACTCCGATCGAGGAAACTCTGCGGGCGGTCGACGATCTGATCCATCAGGGAAAAATCGTCTACGCCGGTGCCTCGAATTTTCCGGCATGGGTTCTTGCCAGAGGTCTCTGGACGTCAGACGTTCGAAATCTATACAGGTTCGAGGCGATTCAGAGTGTATTCAACATCTTGCAGCCCGGTCTGGGCAGAGAGATGATTCCATTCGCTGCTGATCATGAAGTAGCTGTCATTCCCTACTCTCCTCTCGCCAGTGGAATGTTGACAGGTCAGCACGGCGCATCTGGCAAGGCGGTAGTCGGCTCGAAGTTCGACGCCCGTGACGACTCAAAAGGTGGCGGTTTGAAATCTCGTTACTTCAACGACCCCACCTTTGCTGCGGTAGAAAAATTCACGGCTATCGCCAGAAATCACGGGCAACCGGCTGTTCGACTCGCTCTTCAATGGGTATCCGAGTTTCCAGGGGTGACTGCCCCGATCTTCGGTGCGCGCAAGATCGAACACATCAATGGGGTTCTCGATGCATGGTCGGAGTCTGCACCGGCTGAAGTGATGGCCGAAGTACGAGAAGTTGCAGGTGAATTTGAATCACGATCGCCAATGACCTATCCGCCAGGTTCAGGGCAGGCGTTTGGCACACTACCGGCATCAGCGGCGACGAAATAGAGGGCGGAACAGTTGCAATACGTACGACTCGGGAATACCGGGCTTAAAGTGTCTGAATACTGCATCGGCTCCGACAACTTCGGCGGTCAGACCAACCCGGAAGACTCCCTGCGAATCATGTCTGCTGCCTTTGATGCAGGTGTGAATTTTATCGACACGGCCAACTCCTACTGTGACGGGCTTTCTGAAGAAAATGTCGGACGGTTCATAAAGACTCGCCGTGCCGAAGTCGTTCTGGCAACCAAGGGCAAAAGCCAGATTGGGCCGAATCCCAACGATGTCGGTGTCAACAAGAAGTACGTGATGCAGGCGATCGACGACTCGTTGAAGCGGCTCGGAACCGACTACGTCGATCTCTACCAGATCCACTCCCCTGACCTCACAACGCCGATCGAAGAGACTGTCGAGGCATACAACGACGTTGTTCGAGCCGGAAAGGCACGCTACATCGGCGTATCGAACTTCTCCGGGCCTCAGCTTATTGAGGCGCTCTGGGCGCAGGACAGGAACGGATTCAGTAAGTTCAACTCCGTTCAACCACGCTACAACCTGCTCTACCGAGAAGCAGAACGAGAGCTGTTTCCAGCATGTCTCGATCAGGGTGTTGGAGTAATGGCCTATTCCCCACAGGCCGGTGGCTTCCTGCTCGGAAAGCACCGCCAGTTCAAAGCCGAGTTTGGTGGCAGGTTCTCGGCAGACTTCAGAGGGGCGAATTTTTACAAGTCGACCTACTGGAACGAGGCTACATTCGACGCAATGGAGCAGTTCGTCGCAGTAACCGAAAAGTACAATTTGAGTCCAATGTCACTTGCTCTGAAGTGGGTTCGGTCGAATCCGGCGGTTTCGGTGTGTATCGTTGGAGCAAGGACCCATGAACAACTCCAACAGAATCTCATCGCCTGGGAAGAAGAGGTTCCCGACGATGCACTCAATGAAGCGACTGCAATTGGAGATCATCTCTGGGACACCGCGCCCTGGAAGCCTCAAATGCACATGAATGCGCCTGCCACCGCACAAATCTCCACTACTGCTTAGGTCCTGAGAACTAAATTGAACCATTCGCTAGACGGTCTAACACCTTCATCTGTCGAGATGCCTGAATCTCTTGATGAACTGTCGCAAACTCTGGCAACAATCAATAGTTCGGGAAAATCAACTGTTCTCTGGGGCGGCGGCACGCGAATAGGAGTCGGGAACATTCCGTCTGGCTACGACGTCGCGTTGGACCTTTCGAAATTCACAGGTGAAATCGAACACGAGCCTGGCGATATGACAGTTGTTGCTAATGCCGGTATCACGATCGGCACTCTCAACGCCTTGCTTGCGAAAGAAGGGCAACGGCTCCCATTCGCGGTGCGCAACGCCGCAGAGGCGACGGTTGGTGGCTCAGTCGCATCTAACGCGCCGGGGCGTCGTCAATCGTCAACCGGTGGCATCCGAGACTGGGTAATCGGCATGCAGATCGTCCTTGCAGACGGCACTGTGACGAAAAGTGGCGGTCGAGTCGTCAAAAATGTGCAGGGCTACGACATGCATCGACTCCACACCGGAGCCTTCGGAACTATTGGCGTGGTCTCTCAAGCTGCGTTCAAACTCCTCCCGTTGCCACCCGAACAGCAAACCATA
The DNA here is from genome assembly GCA_024275195.1 of Chloroflexota bacterium. Taxonomy (GTDB): domain Bacteria; phylum Chloroflexota; class Dehalococcoidia; order Lucifugimonadales; family Lucifugimonadaceae; genus Lucifugimonas. The sequence goes on from JAJRZP010000127.1 coordinate 21,173, forward strand.
ATTGCATGGTTCAGCGATCTAGAATCTGCTCGTGAAGTGGGCATGGGCGTTGTCAACGGTCAGTTCGTTCCCGAAGCAATTTCGTTGATCTCAGGTTCACTGGCAAGACAAACAATTGAGGCTGCAGGGGAAACGCACCCAACTACTGAATCATGGGTTCTTTTGGTTCGATTGGGCGGCGGTGTGCGATCCATCGAACGGCAGGTGAATGAGGTCGTCGGTTCTGCCGGTGCAACCGGTGCAGAGGGCTATGCAATCCTGAGCGACACGATGGCCACAGCGGCATGGTCAAAATTGGACGAAGCTGAGTCGGCATCTGACCTGACTGTCAGGATGACTTCCCTGCCCAATGCAACCGTGGCTGCCTCGAACGACATTCTGTCTGGAGAATCGGAAACAGGACACTCGCACTCAACAATCTGCGATCTAGGATTCGGTGCGATGACCGCGCTAGTCCACTTAGCCAACGACGCCGACGCGGTGAAGGTGGCGAACACAATCACCGGAAGAATCTCCAAATATCCAGCTTCATACGTAATCGAAAAATGCAATCGACAAGTAAAACGGGATTCAGACGTATTCAGCGACGTTGGCAACTCAATCAGCTTAATGCGGCGAATAAAAACCCAGTACGACCCATCCAACACGCTTAATCCCGGGCGATTCGCCGGAAAGATATAACAACCTCGATGCCGCTCGATCAATCTGTCGGACCAGCAGGAACATTCCCCGGCTTCTCAGGACCTCACGCTCCTCACGATTCCGATCTATACAAGTGCGTTCACTGCGGATTCTGCTTGCAGGCATGCCCGACCTATCTTGAAACCGGGCTTGAATCAGAGTCACCACGCGGGCGTATTGCCTTGATGAAAGCGGTCAATGAGGGTCGACTTGAAATGAGCCCGGCGGTCATTGGCCACTGGGATCTGTGCCTCCAGTGCCGCGCGTGTGAACTGGCATGTCCTTCTGGGGTCGAGTACGGCAAGCTCATGGAAGCCACTCGTGCACAGGTCGAACAACATACGAGCAGACCGTTTACCGAACGTGCAGCGCGATCGGTCGGCTACAACACGCTGCTGCCCTCGCCCGTCAAACTCAGAATGGCAGGGCAAGCGCTGAAGTTCTACAAAAAGTCGGGAATGCGCACGATCGCCCGTGGTACCGGCCTGCTAAAGCTGCTTCCCGGTGATGCTGAATTAGCAGACAACTATCTGCCCGAACTATCTAAAAAATTCTTTATCGCCAGTGGCCAGATTCACCCGGCGCAAGGTGTCCGTAAAGCGAAAGTAGCGATGCTCGCCGGATGTGTGATGGCGTTGACTCATGCTGAAACACTTGAAGCAACCGTGCGCGTGCTCAATCGAAACGGCATCGAAGTGCACGTCACTGGCGGGCAGGGCTGCTGCGGTTCACTGAATATCCACTCAGGCGAGCCCGATTCGGCAATCAAGATGGCGAAGAAAAACATTGATTCGTTTTTATCAGTCAATCCCGACGCGATTGTTTCTGCGTCCGCTGGTTGCGGGGCCGCCATGAAGGACTATGACGAGCTACTGGCAGACGAGCCTGAATATGCCGACAAGGCAAAACAAGTCGCTGAACTGACCCGAGATATCCACGAACTCCTTGTCGATTACGAGTTCAGGGCTCCAACAGCGCCTCTCAATGTGACGGTCACGTATCAGGACGCGTGCCATCTCGCGAACGTTCAACGAATCACGGTCGCACCGCGCACGATTTTGAATTCTATTCCAGGCCTGAAATTAATTGAACTGGGAGAACCGGAAATCTGCTGCGGCTCGGCCGGCACCTACTCGCTGACCCAGCGGGAGATGTCCGCCCGACTCGGCAAGCGCAAAGCAAAGAACATTCTGGATACAGGCGCAGAAATTGTTGCTACCGGAAATCCCGGTTGTGCGATGCAACTGGATTTTGCGCTCACCCAGGTGGCCGATGAAGACGGGAGTGAGAGGACGACGAGAGTTCGATACGTCGTTGATCTGCTCGATGAAGCCTACGCACTGGAATAGTTCTCAACCTCAGCGCCACCAACTTCCCGATCGTTGCGGAGCGGAGTAGAGGAACCTCGAACCCAACATCACGCCTGCTCGGCATGATCGGTGGCGCGATTGAACGAATTACTCCACCGAAGTCCCTCGAATTCCTCGGGAAATACTCGTTCACCCAGAGAGCCGCCGCTCTAGGCCGTATAGAGTGGTGAAGGATTCTCAGCCAACTTCGCCGAGGCAGCAGCGGTAGCTGCCCCCTTTGCCACTTCGAAGCCGTGTTCTGGCAGAATTTTCTCAAGAGCATTTAGCAGCGCGAACACGTTTGCCGGAACGCACGATTCGCCCATGAGACCGATCCGAATTACCTCACCGGCGAACTTGCCAAGACCACGCCCAACCTCAATCGAATACTCTTCGAGAAGTTGGTTCCGTAGTCGGACATCATCGACACCCTTCGGCAACTTCACGATCGTCAACTGATCAAGACGGTCTGCTTCAGATACCGGCAATTCGAGATTCAGGGCAGAAAGCCCCGCACGTAGCGCATCGGCATTCGATTCGTGACGTTTCCAGCGAGTCTCGAGCGTCTCGTTCAGCGCCAGTCCAACTGCTTCGCGCAGGCCGTAGATCATGCTCACCGGAGCGGTGTGGTGGGCAATATGCTCCGGCCCCCAGTAGTCGGCAATCAGTGATAAATCCAGATACCAGGAAGACGGTGGCTTTGGTCGATTCCGAATGTACTCAAGCGCTCTTTCCGAAATAGCTACCGGAGAAATTCCGGGAGGCGCCGCGAGGCACTTCTGTGACCCAGAGTAGGCGAAATCGAGGTCCCATTCATCGAACTCAAGTTCGCAACCAGCCAGCGACGTCACCACGTCAGTCATGAACAGTGCACCTGACTCGTGAGCCAGACGTGCAAACTCAGAGATCGGATGAATTGTTCCTGCCGATGTCTCGGCATGAATACCAACAACCAGACTGGTTTCAGGGTGCTCGCGCAGGGCATCGGCGAGAACCTGTGGATCCATCGATTTCCCCCACTCAGTTCGTAGCGGGACGACATTAAAGCCGATTCGTTCAGCCATGATGATCTGGCGCTCGCAAAAGTAGCCGTAAGAGCAGATGATCACAGTGTCACCAGGGGCAGCGAGGCTTACCAGACCCGCTTCCATTCCGGCAGAACCTGCACCGGCCACGGCAAACGCCTGCTGTTTGGTTTTGAATATCTCACCGAGCATCCCACTCAGTTCGTCAAGTAGATCGAAGAAGGCCGGGTCGAGATATCCGATAATAGGTAGCGACATGGCCCGCAGCACACGCGGATTCGCTGAACTGGGACCCGGCCCCAGAATCACTCTTCGCGGCACCGTAAGTGGCTCGTATCGCTGCCCGTTTTTCACTTCTGCTACCTGCCTGTTGCTTGATTGAATCTCGGTATGGAAAATCCGTGCTGCAAGCGATCATCGGATCCCTTCGCAGTTCCCACCAACGGATAATTCACCAGACGTTAAGAGTACAACCCGATTGCCCATTTACACACTGCAAGATATTTCTCACGTTTTCGTCTCTATAATCTGTCAATCCGCCGCCATGTCTGCTGTGTTTATTGCACAGCGGTTCTCAGGGACGGCAGCATTTCAATCGAATCAGGGCTGAAGAATGGAATTCATGAGATGGAACTGGGACTAAACAGCAAGATCGCAATAGTTACGGGTGGCAGTGACGGCATTGGCAAGGCTGCCGCGACTTCGATGGCAGCCGAGGGTGCGAAAGTAGCGATAGTCGGTAGGACGCAGGCGAAGCTCGATGCTGCAGTCGCTGAAATCAAGAATGAATCTGGCGGTACGGTCATCGGAGTTGCCGCAGATGTATCCATAGAATCCGAAGTCAAGGCGATGGTTTCCAGAGTCGTCGATGAGTTCGGCGGCGTAGATATTCTTGTGAACAACGCCGGTACATCGTCGGCGACGACGCTGGAGAAGATGACCGATGATGATCTGAGGGTCGACTTCGGTATCAAGGTATATGGGGCAATCTACTGCGCTCGTGCAGTTCTTCCCTACCTGAAAGCGTCAGGATCTGGCGCAATCGTCAATACAACAACGCCCGGCGGCAAGGCATCGGGGCCGGGGGCGCAGCCAACCTCACTTTCACGATCTGCCGGTATTTCACTCACGAAGTCGTGGGCTGGCGAACTCGCCGCGCACAATATCCGTGTAAATACCATCTGCGTGGGTGTCCTGAAATCAGGTCAACATCGAACACGTTGGGAAGCCATGAACGCCGACAACCCGGACTACTCGCTGGAAGATCACTGGAAGGCAGTTGGTGGCAACGTCCCGTTGGGGAGGATCGGCGAGGCAAAAGAGGCTGGTGATGTCATCTGCTTCCTCGCGTCGGCAAGGGCA
>JAJRZP010000128.1 GCA_024275195.1 Chloroflexota bacterium
GATCGCTCGGCCCCACTTAGAAATACCGATTTCTCCAAGTCCGTGATGGCCAGCATCGGTATCGACCCGAACAATCATGAATGTTCGACCGCCTTCGTCCTGCACGGAGAAACTTCGTATCTGAGTGACTTTCATAGGTGGTTGCTCTCTAAATTAGTTGGTCATCCGGGCTACCAGTTCGTTTTCGCTCCGTCGGGTCGACGGAGTGTGAGCCCCATGCTCTGAGGCTTCACATAGGCGTCTTCGGCGGCTTCAATGTCGAAATCCACTCCGAGGCCGGGAACATCTTCACACCACGAGTATCCGTCATCCCATTCGATTTGCCGAGGGAACAATCTGTTGTCTGAGGATCCGGGTCTGCGGGGCATCTCCTGCGCCGCCACGTTCGTCGAAGCCATACAAAGTGATACGCATGCCGCGGCCGATACCGGCCCGAGAGGGTTGTGTGGAACGATGTCAATATAGTGAGTTTCCGCCCAGTGGGTGATCTTCAATGCCTCCGTGATCCCGCCAACAATGCACAGGTCGATGCGGGCGTAGTCGATGAGGTCTTCTTCGATAACCTGCCTGAACTGCCATTTCGATCCCCATTGTTCACCGGCTGCGATCGGCAGGTTGATCTGTTGACGAAGATTTCGATACGCACCTGGATTCTCAGATCGTACGGGATCCTCGATAAAAAACGGCTTGAACTCTTCAAGGTCCCGACACATCCGTGCAGACATCGCTGGCTCTAGTCGAGTGTGGATGTCGAGGCACAACTGGACGTCCCAGCCGACCGCATCCCTGACAGCAGAGAACGACTCGACGGTTTTGCTCATAGAAGCGAGCGGATCAAACACACCGACACCGTTGTGGTCGTACCGGGATGTCTCGAGTTGATGCCAGCGGAGAAACTTCCATCCGGCGTCCTTCAGTCGACTCGCACTCTCGACTACTTCACCGATTTCGATTCCCTGTACATGTGCGTATGAAACCACTTTTTCTCGAACAGGACCGCCAAGAAGTTTGTACACCGGTTTGTCGACCGACTTGCCCTTTATGTCCCAAAGGGCAATGTCGATGGCCGAGATCGCACAGGAATAGACAGTATCGGCAGGGAAGAATCCCGATCTGAACATCTCCTGCCAGAGTCGCTCGGTCTCCCATGGATCGGCACCTACCACGAGCTCAGAGAGATGCTCGATCGCATGAGTGATCGCAACTCCCCAGCCGCGTACTCCGATCTCACCGAGGCCGTAGTGACCGGCATCCGTATCTACCCTGACGATGAAGTATCCGCGACCAGACTCGCCTTCTACCGAATAGCTTCTAATTTTGGTTACTTTCATTTAACAGTGAAATCCTGAACGACTTGGCGTGAATTGGTGTCTTGAGTTGGTCACACGAATGTTTACCAGTTTGTGAACGCCCCGTCTGGCCTCTGGAAAGTGATGCCGATACTCGATGGCTTAACATATGTTCCCTCGGCAGCCTCGATGTTGAAATCTACACCGAGGCCGGGGACGTCAGCGCACCACGAGTAGCCATCCTCCCACTCGGTCTGTCGTGGGAACAATCTGGTATCTAACGAACCCGGCCTGCGCGGCATTTCTTGCACGCCAACGTTTGTCGATGCCATACAGAGCGACACACACGCGGCGGCAGAGACCGGGCCGAGCGGGTTGTGAGGAACAATGTCGATGTAATGAGCTTCCGCCCAGTGCGTAATTTTCAATGCCTCAGTGATACCGCCGACGATGCACAGGTCAATTCGAGCGTAGTCGATGAGGTCCTCCTCGATCACCTGCCTGAACGCCCACTTGGATCCCCACTGTTCACCGGCGGCGAGCGGCAGGTTGATCTGCTTACGAAGATTTCGATATGTACCGGGATTTTCAGATCGTGCTGGATCTTCGATAAAAAATGGCTTGAACTCTTCAAGATCACGGCACATCTGTACTGTCATCGCCGGATCGAGACGGGTATGGACATCGAAACACAATCCAACATCCCAGCCAACCGCATCACGCACAGCCGCAAATGACTCGACGGATAGACGAATCGATTCGAGCGGGTCGAACCGCATTGGTTGACTCGATCCATACTTGGAAGTTTCAATCTGATGCCACCGGAGGAACTTCCAACCCTCATCAACATCACGCTTCGCATTCTCGATGAGATTAGAGATATTTTTACCCTGCGTATGCGGATACGAAACCACTTTTTCCCGAACAGGTCCGCCAAGCAGTTTGTAGACCGGCTTGCCGACCGATTTGCCCTTGATATCCCATAGGGCAATATCAATGGCGGATAAGGCACAGGAGTAAACAGTATCGGCAGGGAAGAATCCTGAGCGGAACATCTCCTGCCAGAGTCGTTCCGTCTCCCACGGTTCGGCACCGATTACCAACTCCGCGAGATGCTCGATGGCATGAGTAATCGCAACACCCCAACCGACTATGCCAATTTCACCTAATCCGTGATGACCGGCGTCGGTATCGACTCTGACGACAAAATACTCTCGACCAGAATCACCCCTGACCGAGAAGCTTTTTATCCGGGTTACTTTCATTGTTGCGCCTGAGGTCGAAGCTTCCATGGATCGTAGATATATTCGGCGGCAGTGTAACCCTCAATATGCAACTGAAACGCATCGCTCGGATACAAAATGAATCTCATTCGAAGTACGAGAACACCCCCGGAACTCTGACAACGGAGAGACGATGGACATAGAAAACGGCCAGTCTGCAAGTAGATCGATTGTCGTCACGGCGGACATCGTCGCGCGATATGCCGATCTAACCGGCGACCACAATCCACTTCACTTCGATGAAGAGTTCACTTCGAAGACCAGATTCAAGCGACTCATCTCACAGGGAGGAATTGCCGTTGGGCTACTTCATGCTCTGGTCGCGATGGAATTACCGGGGGCCGGGACGGTTTTTACAGAACAGCATTGGACGTTCCCCGCACCTGTATATATCGGTGACACGATAACTGCGACCGGGACGATTACTGAGTGGCTTCCGGATCGTAATCGCGGCATGATCGAATTCGTAATTATCAATCAGAATGGCATCAGGGTTCTTACCGGTACTTCTGGCGTGTACAGGGCGGTTCCAAGAGATTGAAGTGATGTCCTCCAACCGATAGATATACGAGAAATTCTGGGAAAACCTAACCTCTGGCATAGACCGAAAACCGAAATATATATTAGACGGATGATGGTATTTCGTCGCACGGTTCGGTTCTGGGAGGCAGATATGACTACTGAAGGAACTTCAACTGGAAAGTTGGACGTTGTCGCAAAATGGTCTCTTATCATCGGACCGATTCTGGTCGTTGTTTTCAACTTTTTGTTGCCAACAAACGGAATCACACCTATAAATCCTGAAGATTCCGACAAGTTCCTCGCTGAACTTGGAAAGAACGCTGATATTGCACAGATATACGAAGTGATTATCCTGCTCGGTCTGATTCTCTACACCAGAGGGCTTATAGGTCTCTGGAGAATCGCTCCAGAGGGGTCTTCCCGATATCGGCTCGGCGTCGGCCTCATGGGTTCTGTCTCCGCTCTGGCACTGTGGGCCGTCGTACTTGGTCTCGGTCTGGCAGAGGCCAGCGTTGCCGACAAACTGGCCACGGCGATGGCTGGTGCTCAGGCAGGTGTCCCCGGTGCGGCTGAATCGGCGGCAGGTGCGACTCTAATCGCAAAAACACTTCATGCTGGATTCTTCGGGGTGTACCAGACCGCGACGTACGTTGCCTACATTTCACTGATTCCTATCGGCGGTGGGCTGGCAATCAGTGGAATACTGCGTAAAGAGTTTGGATGGGCGATCTCTCTGATCGGTGTGGCTACGATCGCGCTGACTTCGATATTCCCGGTAAAAACAGAAGAGGGAATAATAATCATCGGAATCATGGCCCTTATCTGGGGAGTGGCGTTCCTTGCATCTGGTTTGCAGATCGCCAGGCAGGATATGGATTAGTCGACCGGTTAGATAAAAACGAAAAAGGCGTACCAGAGCGGTACGCCTTTTTCGTTTAAACCACGATCAGTCGGTGAAGTAGCTTCCTCCGTTGGGAGAGATCGTCTGGCCGGTCATGTAACTCTGCTCGTCACTGGCAAGCATCACTGCGATCGACGAAACGTCGGCAACCTGACCGGGTCGCTTCAGTAACGTCAGGGCGACCACACCAGCGCCACCACCTGACCGCAGTTCTTCACGCGTCAAATCCGTCTCGATAATTCCAGGCGAGATCGAGTTCACAAGAATGCCATGTTCGGCTCCCCAGCGAGCGAGGACCTGCGTGAGCGAGATCAACCCTGCCTTCGAAGCTGCGTAGTGGGCGGTTGTGGGTCCGCCATACAACCCACTGACTGATGCGATATTAATAATTCGCCCACCACCGGCTTTGACCATCACCGGGAGTACCTCTTGCGAAACCAAAAACGGCCCTTTCAGGTTTACGCCCATGATTTCATCCCAATCGTCCTCGGTTACGGTGTCGATTGGTCCCTGTCGGTTAATTCCAGCATTGTTTACAAGTACATCAATGCCGCCCTCTGCATCGGCAATGTGACTTACCCACGCCTTGATCGACTCTCGATTCGTGACTTCCACAGGAGTCATGTAAGCGGTGCAACCGGTCGCTGCAATTTCTTCGCACGTCTCTTTGGCGTACTTCTCGTTTGCAACAAAGCTGATCGCAACAGCCTTTGCGCCCTCTTTTGCGAACGCCAGCGCCATCGCTTTACCCAGGCCACGACCACCCCCGGTGATCAAGCACACTTTGCCACTAAGTCGATCTGTCACTATTACCTACTTCTTTGAAATTGCCTTGATTACCCGCGAAATACGCCGGAATGGCGCGCGATGACACGCAACGTCACTTCACTTCCAGCTAACTTCACCCGGTTCGATGTCCTTGATCCAGAGTCCTGCACCCTCGCGACGAGGAAACGGGAACCCAGGATTTCGACCGTGATCGACCGATTGAAGTTTCTTGATCTTCTCTTCGCTGACCTCTATGCCAAGCCCGGGCTTGCTGCCCATCACAATCCAGCCATCCTCGATGTGGTTGTCCCAACTTTCGAAAGCCCCTTCTCTGCCCGGATCGACGACTTCCATCATGTTGTGATTCGGAAGAGCAGCGGCGAGTGGAGCCATGAAATTGGCGGGGCAGTTCATCATCGTCACGGGGATTTCGTAGGCGTAGCACATGTTCGCCACCTGGCGCGCTCCGGTGATGCCGGAGTGACCGACGCCGACGTTTGCGATATCGATAGCCTGCTGCGAAATCAGGGGATACATCTGGCCGATGTCGTTGAGGTTCTCGCCCGAGGCAACCGCGGCCGAAATGTTTCGGGATACTTGCCTCAAACCGTCGTAGTCCCATCGGCGAGCAGGTTCTTCTGCCCAGAAGATATCGAAATGTTCCTCGATCTGGTTTATGTAGCGGATTGCCTGCTTTGGCGACCAGTATTCGTTCGTGTCGATCATCAGGTACGGACGGTCTTTGACCCTTCGGAACGCATCGTTCATGATGCCGATTCGCCGAAGATCATCCTTCATGTTCAGCCCGATCTTGATCTTTCCACCATCGATACCGACATCTGCCATCCGCGCATAGAAAGCGTGGAGTTCATCGTCAGAAAGGTTGTACCCAATATCAGAAGCGTAGGCTTTCGTACGACCTTCACGCGCTCCGAGAGTCTGCCACAACGGCTCGTCGTTTATCTTGGCTTTCAAGTCCCATAGAGC
>JAJRZP010000129.1 GCA_024275195.1 Chloroflexota bacterium
CCGGCTCAACACCTGCAGTGAGTTCATCATAGACTACGGGCAGACCGGAATTCTCACCTTGACTCTTTCCTCCGCGAACGTGTGCGGCAACGGGTCGCTAGAACCTACCGAAGAATGCGACGACGGTAACTTCATCAATGACGACGGCTGTCCGGTGACTTGCGATCGTCCTATTATCGCCGTTTGCGGAAACGGCACCGTCGAGAACGGAGAAGAGTGCGATGACGGCAACCGGTTAGCACACGATACATGTGCGACTAACTGCACTATTCCGCGCTGCGGGAACGGTGTTATTGATACTGCTGAGCAGTGCGATGATGGGAACAGCACCCTCGGCGATGGATGCGACGATCAGTGTCGAATCCCCGGCTGTGGAGATGGTAGCCTAGCGGCAACCGAACAATGCGACGATGGAAACGGAATCGATGGAGATGGTTGCGATCGAAACTGCACTTTGCCCGGTTGTGGCAACAGTATTGTTGACCCTGGTGAAGAATGTGATGACGGTAACCTTCTCGTGTGCGACGCCTGCTCCGACGGTTGTCAACTCGAATCGGACCCGGACAACGATGGCCGCTTCGACCCGTGCGACAACTGTGGGCTGGCCTACAATCCATCGCAACTCGATAGTGATGGGGATGGAATCGGAGACGCTTGTGATGGGAACTCCATTCCGACCGGAGTCGGAGCCAGCGTTCTTCGCGATTCGTCGCCCGTCGTCGATGTTCCCTACCGGGGCCAGTTACCTCTCGGGGAAATTGAGATCGAGTTCGACTCAGTGGAGTCTTCGGGAACTACGACAGTCTACCGCTCAAGCACACAGGCGTTCTCGGTCTTGAGTGAGACATTCAGTACTACAGCGAGCGCGGCAGCATTTTCTGTAGACACGACGGTATCAACCGTCGGCAACATAACCGTTTGTGCAGAGTACGGACAGCTAGGACTGCGGAGCGGAGAGGAGAAATCGCTATCACTACTGCACCAAGAGAATGGTGGCTTTGTTGATAGAACTACGACGCATGATCTGGCGAGTCGAACCATATGTGGGCGAGTCGACGAACTCACCGAGTTTCGTATGGGACTGCCCATAGTGCAAGCAATAAAATCCAGAATAAAGGTTCGACTCGATCAGACCTCAGGCGGAATTGACAGCATCAGGAGAATCACAACTAGTTTCTCCCCTCTAGATCAAGACAAGTTTGCCCCCAAACTAAATGGTATCGTGATCGAAATTTCCGTAGCCGGACAGGTTTTCGTACGCATGCTGGTGCCTGGAGCCGAGCTAAAGCAGAATTCTGCTGGTACTACTTGGTCGCTCGCCACGCCGGTCTCCATGAAAGGAGCAAGGGTGAGTAAGTTTTTCCTCAAGCGCAAGAGAAACTCTGGCTATAGAATCAGCGCAAGAGTGGAAGGGCTGGCGGCCGGTTTTACAGCGGCTCCAGGCCTGTCATTACGGATACGATCTGGGGGGCAGTCGGCAGTCGCTTACCTTGATTGCAAGACAAGGGCGGGAAAACGACAAACCTGCCGTCAGTGATCGCCATGCCCCTTATTCGGGACCACGAGGCTCGGTTCGTGATAAGATCGCGAAGCAAGGTCGCGGAGACAGGATCACCGGTCCATGAAGCCCCACACCCGGTATCGACGCATCAGGTTCTGGTACCGTCCAATATCAACCAAGACGACGTGACGTATAGGCACATCAACATCGCCGTTCATCCTCAGGTACCATCGAGAGCGCACGCGTGATGGCTTTGGCTACGGAGGCGCATAACAAATAGAGGATTCTTGTCGCGCTTGCCGCGACAAAATCCCTGGTTGAATTAAACTGCTTCGGCGCCGGTCAGAAAGTGATCCACTAGTGGCGGTCGCGGTGATCCACTCAGGGTTGCGTGACCGAGCATTAAGGGAGGAGATATGACTGAAAGTTGTGGATTGGATGAGTGAGAAGGGCGGCGTATCCTACCTTGTAATCACAAATGCAAGGACCTCGGTTGTAGCCGAGGCAAGGAGTACGCCACCCATGTTGAGAATAGTCGAAGAAGCTTCCC
>JAJRZP010000130.1 GCA_024275195.1 Chloroflexota bacterium
AGCAATGCGGGCGGAGACTCACGCTCCACTGCGGTACTTGCTACCAAGGGATCTTCGGGTCCTCCGCCCGCTGGCCAAACAAAACGCATCTTGAGAGGCCCAAAACAACATACAAGGGATCTTCGGTAGTGCGGGGCACGGCGCAAGCAACAAACAACACCCTCTCTGGCACCCATCAAATGGCACCCTAAACCCCATCAAGTATCCCCCACCAACCAACAGCTAAACCCAGAAAATCACGAAATCCCACACTGCCCCGACTGCTTCGAAGAAAGTGAAACTATCGAGGTATTGGCCCCCATGCAACACCCATTCCTGCCCCAGCTTGAGAATGAGAACGATCACGAACCACCGAACGATCCGCTCGAGGGTCATCGTGTAGCGCGGCCAGTAGTGCTTCCTGATCGCAACGAAAACGAACCAAAATTCGAACACGTTCGGAAATGCGAGAAGTACCGGTCGCGCTTGGGTAACTTCGAACGCCGTGAAACCAATCATTCGGAACGCAAACAGGGCAATGGCGATCGTTCTATCCGGTCCATCCCACTTGATCGCAACCCACAGGAACGTGAGCATGTAAACCAGATCGGCCCACTTATCAAAGGCCTGATAATTGCCAAGTCCGCCAAGATCAAGAGCCTCTCTCAAGAACAGATCGGAAAAATCGACCGCGATAGCGATCAGCGCGCCCGCGAACGCCCATCGCAGCACCGGCAGCGAGCCTGCCAGCCGAATTAGCCCTATTACAACCTGTTCCAGCATCATCGAAAACTCACGTCATCCCGATCAAACCACTCCGACACAACAAACGCCCCGATCACCAATCGCCAACTATAATCACCTGCATCCACAGAAAACCGATCAGAATTCGACTACCAAGAGTAAATATGAAATATCGATACCTCGGAAACTCCGGTCTTGAAGTCAGCGTTATCGGACTCGGGACCAATAACTTCGGCGGCCGGATGGAATTCAAAGAAGCCCGTGAAGTCATCTTTGCCGCACTCGACGAAGGCATCAACCTCATCGACACGGCAGACATCTATTCGCATGGCAACTCGGAAGAGATCATCGGACGGTCGTTGACCGATCGACGTGACGAGGCATTGATCGCAACAAAATTCGGCATGGTCTGGGAAGAAGGACCACACGGAAAAGGCGGATCACGAAAGCACATCATCGACTCGCTCGAAGGATCGCTGCGCCGACTTCAGACCGACTACGTCGACCTCTATCAGATACACAAGCAGGATCCCGAGACTCCAATCGAAGAAACCCTTCGAGCCCTCGACGACATGGTCCGTGACGGCAAAGTCCGGTATATTGGTCTCTCGAACTTCGATCCATGGCGAATTGCCGATGCACAGTGGACTGCCCGGCATCACGGCTACACACCCTTCATCTCCTCGCAGCCCGAATACTCAATGCTCGAACGTGGAGTCGAGCGTGCTGTCCTCCCTGTATGTGAAAAGTACGGACTCGGCACCCTTCCTTACTTCCCGCTCGCCCACGGCTTCCTCACCGGAAAATACCGCCGCAACGCAGCCGTGCCAGAAAACACACGACTCGCCCTCACACCGGCTGCTCAAGACAGGCGCCTTTCACAGGCAAACTTCGACATCCTCGAACAACTTGAAGTATTCGTTGAAAAGCGCGGCCACACGCTGGTCGAACTCGCCTTCGCATGGATTCTCGCTCGAAAGTCAGTCGGATCAGTCATCGCCGGAGCAAGCACTCCCGACCAGGTCCGTCAAAACGCCGCCGCCGCCAACTGGGAACTAACCCCGGACGAAATGGAAGAGCTAACCACGATCCTCGACAGCTAGCACGGATCACCCATGTCCCCGCCTACACAGGTGGGGGGCACCCACCATCGCCGACAAAATTGCATCACCCTAACCCTGTCCTACCATTCCTCTTCGGGAGGGTCAGAGGGAGGGTAGATTGCAGCTTGTGCTACCAAGTGTGAACGCACGCCCGGAGGAAAACGCACCGCCCGAACCCGCTCGCGTACCAGCAATAAAACCAGAAAGAACGATTCCATCCCCCGAGAACATTTACGCGCCCAAGCCAGCCGATCTAGATGGGCTTGATAAAGCAGGTGGCTCGTCGTCCAACTCGACCGCCGCGGCAGGTTCCAAAGATTGGATATCTTCGATGGATGGCACCTCTGCGGACGTACAAGAAGCGACGAATCCAGCGAGTAGGGTTGCGAGCGCAACAAATGCGATGCCTTTGGTCTTGACCATCTGTTCATGATGAAACATCGCAGTGCATTGCGCATCCGTGAATCCCCTTAATGGCATGAGCCAGTTGGTTATGTATTTATGAGCCGCCATATTCCCATCCGAACTTTCGGGTGAGTCTGTAAAGTAACGCGGAAATGCCAGAACATATACTCGCGATCGATCAGGGCACAACCTCGACCCGGGCGATAGTCTTCGACTCAACTGCGACGCCGGTCGCATCGGCTCAGGTCGAACTCTCACAGCATTTTCCACAGCCGGGATGGGTCGAACATGACCCGATCGAAATCGCCGAAGCGGCCGTTAGTGTCGCTAAACAAGCCATCGGACGCGCACAGCTCGCGCCAGAGGATATTGCAGCGATAGGAATCGCGAACCAGCGCGAAACAACTATCATCTGGGAACGAGATACCGGACGACCCGTAGCAAACGCGATCGTATGGCAGGATAGGCGAACAGCAGAAATCTGTGCTGATATCAGTCGGGGGAAGCATGTTCGCGATATTCGGCAGGTCACAGGACTCGTTGTGGATGCGTACTTCAGCGCCACCAAGCTGATGTGGCTACTGGCGACAATCCCTGACGGTCAGCAACGCGCAGAGGCTGGTGAACTGTGCTTCGGGACAGTTGATTCATGGTTGCTCTGGCGACTTACGAACGGAGCCATCCACGCCACCGATGCCACCAACGCGTCCCGAACCATGCTGCTCAATCTCCACGATCTGCAGTGGGACCCAGAGATGCTCGACCTCTTCGATATTCCCGAGGCTATGCTCCCAGAGGTCCGTGGTTCTGCCGACGACTACGGGGTTACCGAAAAGTCAGTGTTCGGAACCGAAATTCCGATCACCGCTATGGCAGGGGATCAACATGCCGCGCTCTACGGCCAGGCATGTTTTAAAAACGGGCAGATCAAATGCACGTACGGCACCGGTGCGTTCGTTCTGGCGAACCGCGGTTCAACCCCTCCAATTCAGCAGTCAGGCCCTGGCGACACCGGTCTGCTGGCAACACTTGGATTCCAGGTCGGATCGAAGAAGCACTACGCTATCGAAGGCTCGGTTTTCGTAACGGGAGCGACCGTACAATGGCTTCGGGATGGCTTGGGGATTATCTCGAATCCTGCTGAGACATCTGACATGGCGTTGATGGCAGGCTCAAATGAGGGCGTCTACTTCGTACCTGCATTCGTCGGACTCGGAGCACCGCACTGGCAACCGTACGCCACCGCTTCAATTACAGGAATGACCCGCGGCACAACCCGACACCACATCGTGCGGGCAGCACTCGAATCAACTGCGTTTCAGGTAAAAGATGTTGTTGGTGCGATGGAGGGCGGTAGAACCAACTCAAATCAACCGTTGCGAGCCGACGGTGGTCAGAGTAACAATCCGTTCGTCATGCAGTTCCAGGCCGACATTCTGGATCGACCCGTCGAGGTCGCTGGCGTTGCCGAAACAACCGCACTGGGAGCCGCATTTCTGGCAGGTCGCGGCATTGGTCTCTGGCGATCCGAGAACGAGGTCAACTCTCTCTGGCAGGCGTCAGCACGCTACGAACCATCGATCAGTGAATCAGAGCGAACGAGCCTGTACGCCGGCTGGCTCGATGCCGTTAGACGATCAAGTTCAACTATTTAAGCGAGGATCACTTTTGACTATCTTAGTTACAGGCGTGACAGGTATAACCGGACAACAGGTTGCCGAGTCACTAGTTGCACGCGGCGTAGGTGTCAGGGCGGTGGTACGCGATCTCGAGCGAGGCAAGATGGCGACGCTCGGCATGGCAGTCGAGCTTGTCGAGGGCGACTTCGACCATCCAAAGACAATCGAGGCAGCATCAAAAGATTGCCACGGTGCGTTCCTCGTGACATCCGATGGCGAACGTCAGGTCGATCAGGAAATCAACGCAGCGGGGGCCATGGTTCAGTCAGGTGTTCAACACATCGTAAAAATATCGTCGAGCGATACCGGTAAGCGGGCATATTCATGGTCGGTAGCGCACGCCAGAATCGAGGAGGAGATAGTGCGAATGGATGTCGGATACTCTTTCCTCCGTCCCCACTACTTCATGCAGAATTTTGTTTCCCTTCTCGAACTGGACAGCGCTGGCGATATTTCGCTCAGGGCTCCGGCTGGCGATGGTGAGATCGGTGCTATCGATGCGTACGACATCAGCGAGTGCGCCGCCGCTTTGCTCGATACGGGCACACCATTGCAGTCGCACGCAGTTCTCACCGGGCCCGAAAACATTCCTATGAGCCGCGTCGCACAGGCATTCTCGAACGCTACCGGACGACATATTTCGTACGTGAACGTCGATGCGGAGGAATACAGCCGTGAACTACAAAAAAACTCTCAGTCGAGTGTAGCGGACTTCATCAGTGTCTTCGAAGAGGTGAGAGTGGGGACGATGGCATTGCTCAATAACAGCGTCGAACAACTGACAGGGAATAAACCGCGAACCATCGAAGAGTTTACGCAAGCGAACATCGGTGCGATCAATGCAGCAATCGATTCGGCATCTACCGGGTGATACGACATCCGAAGCACCACGAACTGCTACCCTTCCGCAGGTTTAGAAACGGATAACTGTCGGAGGTGCAGAAGATGTATGTCGGAACTCAGGTAGCTGCTCGAAACGACTCGGACTTTGAGCAGTGGGCGCAACTTGGCGTGGTAAACATCTGTTCCGATCCGCCCGGCAATCCACATGAGTGGACGATCGACGATCTAAAGCGTCACCGCGAGAAGGTCAATTCTTACGGCATCGAACTCGACATGGTGCAGATCCCGCTTTCATCAACACCACTCGATCAATCTCAGTCGCCAAACATCATGCTTGGCAAGAGCCCGGAACGCGACCGCGAGATCGAGTCAATCCAGAACATTATCCGCATGTGTGGCGAGGTTGGAATTCCGGCAGTCAAGTACAACATGAACATCATCGGCATCCCGCGCTCCGAGCGTGAGGAAGGCCGAGGAGGATCATCGAACTCGACTTTCCGATGGTCGAAGATGAACCAGGATGATCCGCCAACTATCGCCGGTGTTGTTGGAGTAGACGAGAACTGGGAACGCATCGACTATTTCCTGGAGCGGGCGGTTCCGGCTGCTGAGTCGGCGAACGTTCGACTCGCATGTCACCCACACGATCCATACACACCAGACGGCTACATGGGTGTAACTCGCGTGCTCGGTACCATCGATGGTATGAAGAAGTTCGTACAGATGCACGAAAGCCCGTACCACGGATTGAACTTCTGTCAGGGCACAGTTACCGAAATGCTCGATGATCCCGGTGCAGAAATAGCAGACGTGATCCGATGGTTTGGCTCACGCGAGAAGATCTTCAACGTTCACTTCCGCAATATCCGTGGTCACAAGCTCGACTTCATGGAGTCGTTCCCTGACGAGGGCAGCATCGATTTCTCCGAGGTCATCAAGGTCTATCAGGAGGTCGGATACAAGTACATGCTGATGCCCGATCACGTTCCGTGGATCAGCGGTGAAGATCCTCAGGGCACAGCATTCGCGTTCTGCTACGGCTACATATCAGCCTTGCTACAAAGCATCTGTGAACCCCGCAAACAGCCCTGGGTAACAAAAGGCCCAATCCCACTGGCTTAGTTCGCATTTTCTGCCCCCTCTCTCAGTGGGAGAGGGATGGGGTGAGGGTGATATCCACAGCTTGAATCATCCCCGGCACCGTCACTCGAACCCCACGTCGGGCTGGATCTGCTTTGGTATGACAGTTGCCTGCTGTAGGCAGATGCAGAAATTAATCAAGGAGAATTTTAAATGTCAGGGAATCACAACAAGAACGACGACCCGGTCGCATATCGTTCGCACGTACGAATCGAACGTGTAAAAGGCCCGATTCGCCGTGCATTCATACCGGCACACGATGGGCCTGTAATGCTTGGGGTTCACTCCGAGGTCGCAGAGCACTACGGAGTCGATAACGACGTAGTCGAGCCGTATACGACGACGTTAGATTACGTTGTGGCTGCTGCTGCTGGCTGAATGACCGGAACATTTGGCGGTGCCCTTGAGGCCCGCGGGATTCCGGCTGGTGATGACTTCCTTCATTCTGACACGGTCGGCGAACTCGAAAAAGAAGGCAACGTTCTCGTGATCAAGCGGATACACGTGAAATATACGCTGAAAGTTGAAGCCGCTCTCTACGCCGATAAAGAAACAGCAGTCCAGCGCGCATTCGATCTGCACCCAGATTCATGCCCCGTTTATCGAAGCATCTACACCAGCATCGACATCACTAAAGAACTTGTAGTTAGCGAAAACTAGTCGTCAGCGATTCAAAATTCGAGATTTACAAAACCAGCCTGTTGGAATCCCATTGGGCTGGTTTCGCTATCAGATATTAGCCTTCACATCACAGTATGCCTTGAATGTCAGATCCCCTCTCCCTTCAAGGGAGAGAGGACCGTTTTTAGCGGAAGTTCGTGTCTTCTAAGGTTTGACCACCCGAACTCGCAGAAAACGTGGCTATGCCACCTCACACTCCGGCACGATATTGGCGACTAAGCCGAGCTAAACCCTGCCGGAGAAGACAAGCCACTGGCTTTACGGTTTGACCATTGAGCCGTCGGCTCGGCGGACAGTGTCCCACGCTCCACCGAACTCGCGTTCCTTGAACGGGAACTTGGCGGCCATATCTTCATCGATATCGATTCCAAGACCCGGCTTGCCGTTCGACCACATCATACCGTCCTTAAGAGTCGGTATACCGGGGAACATCTCACGAGTGCGATCGGGTGGAATTGCGGCTTCCTGAATGCCAAAGTTATAGGCGTTAAGGTTCAACATCAGATTAGCTGCATGACCCACCGGCGAAGTGTCACCAGGGCCGTGCCATGCGGTGCGGACGCTGTACAACTCGCCCATCGCGGTGATCTTTTTCGCGGGCGTGATGCCACCGATCTGCGACATGTGAATCCGAATGAAGTCAATCAAGCGGTCCTGAATCATCGGAATTACTTCGTGAGGACTGTTCCAGAGTTCCCCCATGGCGATAGGTGTAGCGCACTGTTCTCGAACCATGCGGAAGTAAGCGTTGTCTTCCGGGCTGAAAAGATCTTCGAGGAAGAACAACTGGTACTTTTCAACTTCCTTCGCAAACCACACACCGAGGATCGGTGGAATACGTTCGTGAACATCGTGAAGAATTTCGAGACCGTATCCGAAGCGACCCCGAATGTATTCGAAGAGGCCCAGTGCCGACCTCATGTAAGGCTTAGGCTCGAAAACACCGCCGGGATGAGCGTACAGCTTGTTGTCGTCGTAGTCTCGCAACCATGATGTCGCTGCGATCGGACCCCCAAGTGTGTTGTGGTTTTCGGCGGTTTGTGCGCCTGCTGCCGCGCCCTTGTTGCCGTAGGTGGCGTAACCGGGGGTCGACATTTGCACACGAACGTGATGGAAACCCTGTTCAACGAATGCCTGAACCTTGTCGCCGACTTCTTCGTGCGTATCACCTGATGTGTGGACGTATACCGGAGCCGCTTCACGAGCTCGACCACCGAGCAGATCGTAGACAGGCATGTCGGCCATCTTGCCCTTGATGTCCCACAACGCCTGATCGACGCCAGAGAGCGCGTTGTTGAGCACCGGACCGTTGCGCCAGTAAGAAGAAACGTACGATGACTGCCAGATGTCTTCTATATCAGCCACATTTCGACCGATCAGGAATGGTCGCAGGTAATCGTCGACTGCTGCTGCCACCGCGGACGGACGCTGGGTGAAGGTCGCACAACCCAAACCATAGAGGCCGGGTTCGGAGGTTTCGATCTTGACGATAACGAGTCGGATGTTGTCAGGCTCGGTGAGAATTGTCTTGATATCTCGAATCGTTACATTGCTCATAGTTGACTCGGTCTGAGTACTCGTGTAGGTAGTGGAAAATCTTCGGACGCAATCGCCCGGCGGCAACAAATTGTACCCGCGGTAGTGGCGTGTGGACGCCCGGGTTTTTGCTGGTGAAAATTCCTGCTAACGGTGAGCGCCACACATCTAACCTGCAACTTAATCCGTCGAGTGGATCCACTTCCTCAGAGATGCCTGCTCTTGACGCGGGTTTTGGTGGCGGCCCCACTCGACGTACGAGACTTCAGCGACATAGACGTTGCCCTGAGAGTCGATCGCCATGCTATGCGGCCACAGAAACTGATCTGGCTCGTTACCGAACGTTGTGGAGCCGAAACGGGTGAGGCGGTTGCCGTCACGGTCGTAAACAGCGACCCGATTGCCGGTGTTTGCATTGCCTCGGGTTGGTGAACCATGCGTCGGGCCCTGCTCCGCAACGTAAATTCGTACGTCGTCACCACTACCGGTGACTTCGACTGCCACAGCCTTATGCGAGTTCCACTCTCGACGAAATTCTCCGTCGATAGAGAACACCTGAACGCGGTGACTTTCACGGTCGCAAACGATTACTTCTTCGTCGTCAATGAGCGCGAGGTTATGTGGCAGATTGAATTCACCGGGGTCTGTGCCCGGAGTGCCCCACGACAGGATGTGGTTACCATCTTTATCCAACCGATGAACGCGTGAGTTTCCGTACCCATCAGAGATAAAAATGTCGCCGGTCTTCTTGGAAATCGCGACGTCGGTCGGCTTGTTGAACATCTCGCCGCTCTGCGCTTCGGCGGCCTCGCCCGTACCGATCTGCATCAGGTACTCGCCCGACTTCGTCATCTTGTTGATCTGATGTCCGGTGTCGTCAACCAGCCAAACGTTGTCCTCGTGGTCGATAGTGATGGCGTGCGGACGTGAAAACCACGTGTCGTAGAACTGCATGGTGTTGCCGTAAGGATCTTTGAGGATTCGAACGGCGTCGGGCGGATTGTCGTTGCCCCACATATCGATCACGTTGCCATCGGGGTCGAACACCAAAACAGGCTGATTCCCGCGATTGAAAACGAACACATTGTCGTCACTGTCCACAGCCACCGCCGTCGCTTCACGAAGCCACAGACCGTGCGGTACCTTTGCCCATCCGGGTACCGGTTCGAAGACAGTATTTGTGGAGACGATTGCAGGCATTGGGTTCGGCTTTGGGTATTCGGGGCGAAGTTGCGACATCGTTCGTGTCGCT
The DNA here is from genome assembly GCA_024275195.1 of Chloroflexota bacterium. GTDB lineage: Bacteria > Chloroflexota > Dehalococcoidia > Lucifugimonadales > Lucifugimonadaceae > Lucifugimonas. Next base: position 9,363 of record JAJRZP010000130.1, read on the forward strand.
GAGAACGCATGTTACTAACGGTGGCGAGTTATTTGGAGTTGATCAAGGCCAGAATTTGTTCGATGTCGGGATTCGCACCCACCTTCAACACCTTATGATGCTGTTGCTGAACCTTTGCCAGTATCTTGGCATGAGTCAGAACATCGTCTTCGTCATCATCGATGTTTCCAACCTCTGTGGATCGTGCCGACCTCGCGACAAACCGCATGAACTTAAATAACTTGAACCAACCAGGGTGACGATTGTTGCGTTTGAACTCCGCTTTTGTGTGACGCCAGAATACCCGCCAGAGCATAAGTTTTAGACTGATATCAAGGTAGATAATTAGGTCGGCTTCGTGCCATAGCTCTTGCGCCCATCCAACGTAAGCACCATCGGCAATCCAACGGGGCTGAATGGCTATATCACGAATTATTGTGATGCGTTCGGCTTCGTGAATACGTTCGCCTGTGCTATTTTCGGTCCACAAGAGGGCATCAAGTTCGAACGAGGGATACCCAGTCGAATCTGTGAGTCGTTTGAGCAGCGTTGTCTTACCAGCACCGGCATCACCCGCAATATAGATTCTGCAAATTCCAGCCATAGTTCGAGATTAGTTCAATTGGCGCGTCGCGATATAGCAACTCTTGGTAAATTTACGTGTCTGAATACTTCAACATGCCGACCTGGTAGTCGATGAATAGCCAAACCACGTAACGAAAAGCAGGAAGAATTAAATGTTTGCAGATTTGAGCGGAAAAGTGGCGCTGGTGACCGGGGGAGGTCAGGGTTTGGGTCTTGGCATCGTGCTGAAGCTGGCGGGTCAGGGTTGCGATATTGCAATTGGCGACCTCAGTGAAGAGAACGCCGCCGCGGCAGCGAAGCAGGTCGAAGCGTTGGGTCGTAAGGCCTATACAGCCAAAATGGACGTGTCCGACAAGGATTCGATTATCGCGGCAGTCGAGAAGATCACCGCCGAGGCTGGTCAGATCGACATTCTGGTAAACAACGCCGGTGTTGCCGGCGCACCGGGCTCAACCGGAACCGGTTTTCGAGATGTCGACTGGGACTTCACGTGGCAAGTAAATGTGAAGGGTCTTGCTGATGTAACTGAAGCCGTGCTTTCGCAGATGCGAGAGCGAAAAGCAGGCAAGATCATCAATATTTCTTCAGTTGCCGCTAAAGCTGCCAGGTACCAGACGGCCTACTACGCCACAACGAAAATGGCGGTCATCGCTTACACGCAGGCACTTGCCCGGGAATTTGCTGCCGAGAACATCAACGTAAACGCTGTTGCGCCCGGACGCATCTGGACCCAGTTCCATCAGGACTGGATGAAGGAACGCGAGGCGCTCGGTGACGAGGCAGTGGTCGGAAAAGAGAAGTACGACGTTTTCATGGGCGCACTCAAGGAAGTAATTCCGATGGGGCGGCCACAGGAGCCATCAGACATCGGCGCATTGGTTACTTTCCTGGCATCGGAAGAAGCCCGCAACATCACCGGCCAGACCATCCAATGCGACGGCGGCCAGGTGATGAACTAGAGCCATTGGCTCGTTTTCTGCGTTATCGGGCATTGGATGGCTGATTTGGATAGATCACTCCGCTGAGTGTTGTTCTCCCCAAAATCCTGCCCTCATATCTAAGCGTGGGAGAGAGAGGGCGGTGCAAGTGTATTTGGCGATCTACTTGATACGCAGTGGTTGGCCCGCGACTAGCAGAGTCACTTGATCGGCAGCGTCGGCGATCAGGCGATTTGCCGTGCCCAATTCATCGGCGTAGTCGTTGCCGATGACCGTCGGCGGCGCGACTCCAGAGCCAACCTCGTTTGTTATCACCAGAGTTGGACGATCTGATGCCTGGAGCGCTTCGATAAGTTTCTCTACCCAACCTACCGTGCCGATATCGTGACCGTAGTCTTGAGCCGACACTAACTCGGCTATCCAGAGAGTGATGCAGTCGAGTACCGCTGCAACTTCAATTCCGGGCTGCGCAACCGATTCGACGATTTCGGCAGGTGGTTCGAACAACGTCCAGTGCGAAGGGCGCTCAGCAATGTGTCGTTCAACTCGACGGTCGAGCGAGATATCGCCCATACCTCGACGCGCAGTTGCGATGAAGCGTACGGGTTTATCGCCTGCGAGATTATTTACTATGCGAACAGCAAAACTGCTTTTACCCGACTTTACTCCGCCGGTTATGAGATGGATGGTGCCCATTAGTCAGGAACGATCTTCTGATAAGACGGGTTAAAATGTTCATAGTGGTTCAGCATTTGAAGGATCGAGTGTCGATCACCAAGAGAAATAACCGAGATGCTTCCGACAAAAAACGTCAGGTTGCCCACGTTCTCCGGCTTCCAGCCCAGCGCCCTGACGATCATAGATCGAAGTGTCCCGTCATGAGAAACGATAGCGATAGTCTCCGGTGAATTCCGTAGATCAAACTCGACAACTGCCCTGTCGATACGTTCAGCCAAACTTTCTATCGACTCACCTCCCGGCGCAGCGAACTTCGGATCAGAGTTCAGCAATCCCCCGATGTCCTCGGGATAGTCCGAAGAAATTCGGGACCACATTTGTCCCTCCCAGTCTCCGAAGTCCAGTTCACGCAGGAGGGGGGTTGAAACCAGTGGCAAGTCGATCTCACTTGCGGTCTGTAGACATCTTGCCCGGTCGCTGGAAACAACTCGTCTGATTAAAAAGTGTTGTCGTAGATAGTCACCAACTAACCGAGCTTGTAATAGCCCTCTTGGCGATAAGGGCGAGTTGTGACGCCCCTGAACAGTACCGGCAACGTTCGATTCGGTTTCACCGTGTCGAATCAGGACCAATCGACCCAATTTTGTCTCCTCACAGTGCCGCCCAGACACGTTCAAACTTCATACCAGACTCAACGAAACCGGCGGCAACAATGAGACAGATCGCCATGCTCAGTTCGACACTGGCTCCGTAGACATCTCCGTTTACTCCGCCAATACGTCTTACAGCGATGATCCCTACCACTACCGCCACGACGATTCCGGTGATCGCAATCGCAACGGCCGACCCGCCGCCAACAACGGCACTGATCGTCAGAACCGCGGCGATCACGGTCAGAAGCACAGGTTTCGGAATTCCGACATAGCTTTTACCAAGTCCGTTCGACGAGATGTATTTGATGAACGACATAGTCACCAGAGGTGCAGAACGCGAGACCATGCCGATCAATGGCAGCACGATCCAAGCGGTTGCGGTTGTGAGAGTTGAGATTGCCAGCCAATCAATGGCGAGTATGAGGAC
>JAJRZP010000131.1 GCA_024275195.1 Chloroflexota bacterium
ACTCCTCAGGGGTAGTTGTACGTCAATCCTAAAATGCACCTCAGACGTACCGTAGTCTGGTACATCGAGGTCGTACCTGCACATAAACTTCGACGCCTAAGTACAACGGAGATCGTCCTGAACCGCATCGCACAACAGACACTTCCTGCATCGTCGAGAGACGCCGGGCATAAACGCCTGCTACTCATATTGGTAGGACTTTCGACTGTTTTGTTAGCTGCGTGCGTATCGTCCCCGGTCGCCGAATTCAGCGCCACTGTTGACAACGGAAACGCTCCGCTCGAGGTGGCATTTGTTCTTGGCGAATTGGCAGAAGCAGATTCGTTCAGTTGGGATTTTGGTGACGGATCTGGCAGTACAGACTTAGAACCGACCCACACGTTTGAATTCGCGGGCGATTTTGTCGTCAAATTGACCGCGACGAGAGGCGATACCGTTGCAGTAGCAGAGAAGTCGATATCAGTCGCGGCTGGTGAGGCAGGATGGGTGACTATCGAAGGCGGTGAAGTTCCGATTTCATCATTCGAAACTACGCAGTTCACAGCGAGCGCATTCGACCTGCTGGGCAATCCAATTGCCGACGCCGACTTTATCTGGAGCGTCGACGAGTCTATCGGAGATATCGATGGCACAGGAATGTTCACGGCAGGCGTGGGATTGGGATCATTCGAAGACGCTATTTCTGTTGAGTTTGAACGGCTGGGAACGCTTGTCTCGCAGAGCGCCAGTATCGAAATTGTAGAGGGTTCGTTGAATGCCATTTCAATCGTTCCGAACGAGCTTGATGCCCGGGTAGGTAGATCCGTACAGATAGTGGTTCAGGCTGTTGACAATGCCGGGCACGTGCTCGATTCAGCACTTGTGCTGTTCACGTCCATACGGGAGGGAGACACTGTCGATTCGTCGGGATTGTTCAAAACAGGCCCGTCAGCCTCAGATGAAGAAATCGGACTCGTTGCGATCGAGGTTGAACTCGATGGCAAGGTCATCGAAACGACGATATCGGGCACAGTGCGCCCCGGTATCCTCGATCAGGTGCATGTATCGAGTCTTCCAACCAGCCTGAAAGTGGGCGAGTCGGTTCAACTTACCTCGTTCGGTACAGACCGATTCGGAAACGAGCTCGAACTTGACGAGCTTACTTGGAGCGTATCCGACCCTTCGATTGGCTCCATTACAAAGGACGGTCTATTCACAGCAGGTACAAGGGCTGGATCGTATGCTGAAGTCGGGATCACCGCCCGTGGATCGCTCAATGGGATCGAATCGGTCACAGTGGCACCTGTCACGATTGTTGCAGGCGAGGTGGTATCTATCTACATCATCCCCGACAACGACTCGGTCCCTGTCGGAGCTGGCTCGCCATTTGTCGTGCTGGCGACCGACGCCGATGGCAATATTCTGGATATTCCCGAAGAAGCTTTTGTGTACGAGTATTCGACGGCCGGACGAGGTAATGAGGTCGCTGTTTTTGTTGCAGGATATGAAGTCGGAGAATTCAAGGACGCGATCAAAGTCACCCTGCCAGCGGGTGTTGCTGGAAACGATGCAGATATCGTCGCCCGGTCTGATATCAGCATCAGACAGCGCTCATCCAACATCATCGCCGTTGAGATAGTCGATCAAGACGGTGGTGGATTATTCCTGATCGATCTCGAAACGGCGCAGATCGGCTCTGCCGATCTCAGCTTCGCCAACAACGACGCTGTGGAAATTTCGCCAGCGTGGTGGCCAGACGGCTCGCGACTCGTGTACGTGTCAGATTCGACAGGGGAACTACAGGTATACACCCTTGATCTCGTGAATCGAGAAATCGTCCAACTGACCGACATCGCAGGTGGGGCTTCGATGGCCGATATTTCACCCGATGGCAACTCCATGGCATTTGTCGGTCTCGCAGGGGACGAGTGGCAGCTATATATCGCCGAGATTCCAGATGATGTCGAGACCAACCCGATAACTCTTGCATCCTCAGTACAGATAAGCGTTGATGAGACTGCCCAGCACATCCTCCCTTACTGGTCACCCGACGGCACGAGAATCCTTGCCTCGCAAAACTCTGTGGATGGGTTTGTACGAGTGATGACATTCGACCCATCGCGTGAAAGCCCTCCAGAAATACTGGGTCCATTCGGAAGTGTTGGATTCGGTTGGAATGCTGATGGTTCTGGCATCCACATCGGGCTTGCCACCGGCGAAGGCGCTCTTGATCTGGGGACTCTCGATCTGAGTTCGAACAATCCAGTCTTCATTGATTCGACTTTGCAGTTTCTGGTGGCAGCCTGGGCTCCTGACGATTCTGAGCTTGTCGCTATAGATTCGCTGCTGGGTGCTGGCTGGCTGGTTGATTCGGATGGCACCGGGCTAAGACGAGTGGTTGACTCTGAACGAGTGCCGACCCGCATGTCGTGGCGACCGCGGGCGTATGGCGATCCAGTCGCCATACCGATTTTCGAAGGCGAGCCAACGATGCTGGTGGCAGGTGACGCGCCACGAGCGCCTGTGGGTGCTCTGGATACATCGCTAAGCTACACGGCGATAATCGCAACCGAATCGGGCGATATCGAAGTCGAACTGTTCGATGATCTTGCTCCGATGACCGTCGAGAACTTTGTGAATCTCTCTCGAATCGGCTTTTACGACGGACTCCAATTCCATCGGGTTGTACCGAGTTTCGTCTCTCAGGCAGGCGACCCGTTGGGTGACGGAACCGGCGGTCCCGGTTACACATTCAACGATGAATTCGTTCGTGGGCTATCGCACGACTCGGCAGGAGTACTGTCGATGGCGAATATTGGAGCGAATACGAACGGCAGCCAGTTCTTTATCACCCATGAAGCGGCGACATGGCTGGATCCATATGAAGACGGGGTTGCCAAGAACTGCGCCGATGACGCCGTTGCCTGCCATACGATATTCGGCCGGGTAATTAGTGGGTTAGAGATTGTCACAGGCATGGCTGAGCGCGATCCTGAGACTGCGACAACGCCGGGTGTGAAGATCCTGGGGATCACGATCATCGAGAGCTAGAAATAGCTATGCTTCGTCGTACCCGCATTCCTACAGTCGATTAAGCATGGAGAATCGCTTGGCAGAACAATCTCAGATTCACAGCCACATCACACACCTCGAATGTTCGTTGTCAGGCGAAACAACCGGGCACGAGCTTCCACATCGCCTGAATCCGAAGAACGGGAAACCGTATCTGGCCCGATACGATCTGGCAACTGCCGCCAGAACTCTCACCAGAGAATCTATGGCGGAGCGTGAACCGAATATGTGGCGTTACCGAGAAGTAATGCCGGTAATCGACCCCGCGAATATTGTGACTCTAGGAGAAGGCTTCACTCCGTTGCACAATGCCAATCGATTGGGCCGCCATCTGGGCATGAGTTCATTGCTTATAAAAGATGAGGGTGTGAACCCCACAGGCTCTTTCAAGGCGCGTGGGTTGTCTGCCGCGGTTTCGAAGGCTCTGGAACTGAAGCAGATGAAATTGACGATGCCATCAGCAGGAAACGCTGCCGGTGCAATGTCGGCCTATGCGGCTACCGCAGGCATAGAAACGCATGTTTATATGCCTAAAGACGCTCCCGTTGCGAACCAGATTGAGTGTGTCGCGTACGGCGCCAATCTGAATCTGGTTGATGGCTTTATCACCGATGCCGGACGGATCTCCGGTGAGGCCGCTGAAAAACACGACCTTTTCGATGTCTCGACCCTGAAAGAGCCTTACCGGGTCGAGGGCAAGAAGACGATGGGCTATGAAATCGTCGAACAACTCGGTTTCGAGGTTCCCGATGTTGTGATCTATCCGACCGGAGGCGGAACCGGAATTGTCGGTATCTGGAAGGCACTCGACGAGATGGAGCAACTCGGCTGGATCGGACCTGAGCGCCCACGGATGATCTGTGTTCAGGCAGAAGGGTGCTCGCCACTGGTGAATGCCTACAAGAAGGGTGAAGAGTTCGCCGAGCCGGTTCAGAATCCGTCGACACTCGCCGCCGGGATGCGTGTTCCCGCTGCAGTTGGAGATTTTCTCGTAATTCGCGCCGTAAGAGAGAGTGGCGGAACCGCATTGACGGTATCGGACGATCAGATGGTCGATGCGGTGCGAGACATGTCGACCTTCGAAGGTATATTTCCGGCTCCAGAAGGCGGGGCAACGCTCTCGGCACTCCAGATGCTTTTGGATTCTGACGAAATTGGCAAGGATGAACGTGTGGTGCTTCTCAACACCGGCTCAGCGCTGAAGTACCTCGATGTTCTCGGACCTGCACTCGGCCTTTAGATTCTCGTGAACGGTGAATCGAGTTCTAAACTCTTGGTGCATCCCAACTCGTCACGTGGCTGAGCGTGCCATCCGGGAAAGCAGCAGTGTATTCGTTCGCCAGCATCCCGAGGATCACCGAATTGTGTCGCGCACCGTCGTGGGGGCGGCTCTGCCTCAGAGTACCTTCGTGCTGAAAACCGATATGCTCGAACATGGCGCGTGCTGCACCGTTGTACTCAGGTACATCGACCCACGCCCTGTGTAGCCCGAGATGCTCAAAGATGTGTTCAAGCATGGCAATTACAGCCGATGTGCCGTATCCGTGGCCCCAGAGAGCTTTCTGGCCGATCAATACTGAGATCTGAGCATCACCGAGGGCCTCATCAATCGAGAGCTGACCTTCACCGATATGCTCTCCCGACAACGTGTAGACCGAAAAAATATCTCTGTGCGGCTCATGGTGAGGATCGTGGAACACTTCGTCCCAAGCTTCCTTTGTCGCGTTGAGCATTTCTTTGGGCTTATACCCCATGTGAGCAGGGTCGCCATAGGTATAACGGCCAAACCATGCATCTGATACTTCCGGATCGTCGAGCCAGTCGGCAAGGCGCTGAACGTCGTCACGGGTTACTGGGCGCAACTCAACTAATGAGGGCACTTTGCGCTCCTTAAATCTGTTGTGTCAGAGCCTCGAAAAGATCGGTACTCACACACTTCGCGTGTAGTCAAAACACTGAGCCAAAATCGCAGTATACCGGAACGTGGATGATGACCATCAACTGTCGCACCAACTCTGGTCGAAATAAAAAGTTGTTAGCGGCCTTGCACCAACTGATAGGATTCGCATTCTGGAGCGGAACAAAGTTCATGTATTGGCGAACAGGAAACAACGCTGCTACACATACCCTGAGTTAACTAGAGGTTAAAATGTCTGATCACTGGAAAATGGAAGCAGAGATTGAATACTGTGTACCGTGCGGGTATGCAAACCTTGCGGCGAACATGGTAAGCGAACTGTTTCAGGCAGCAGGCCCTGCCCTTGCAATTTCGCTCAAGCCCGGGCACAGCGGCGCATTCAAAGTGACCGTCGATGGCCGGGTGCTGTGGGACAAGAAAGAATCTGGTCGCTCACCGCACATCATGGAAGTCAAAGAGATCAAGGCGACTGTCGCGAACATGATCGAGTCTGGCGCTGTAATCCAGAGCAACTAGATAGCTGAGACTCGGTCGATTTTCATCTGGCGAAATCGGATACTCGATTCGCCGAATGTCAGTTGGGAGGAATACATGCCTGAAGTACCTGCAAAGGTTCGAGCTGAGATCGAGTATTGCGTTCCGTGAGGCTACCACTCAGTGGCTTTCTGGATGGGAAGCGAACTATATGCGGCTGGCAAGTCGCACATTGCGGTGACTCTCACACCCGGACAGAGTGGTGTGTTCAAGGTCACATTGAATGGTGAGGTCGTTTTCGATAAAGACGAGGCCGGAAGATACCCGGCGCTGCCTGATGCGAAAGAACTTAAAACGAAGGTCTCCAGCATTATCGATGACACCAGTAACTGATTGGTTTAAGTTCTGGAAACCAAACACCCCTGCACTCGTTGAGGGGTGTTTTTTATGACCGTAATCGACATGCCACGAGTATTATGGGGTTTTCTCAGAACTCGTATTTCTGAGTTGACATCGCCGATGTTTATCGTCATCTGGAGTTAGCACGTGAAAGCCGCAGTCCTCTTCGAATCAAATAAACCCATGCCGATCGTGGAGCTCGACCAGTCGGAGCCAAAGACCGGTGAGGTTCGAGTCAGGATGTCGGCTGCGGGCATCTGTGCATCGGATCATCATGTAATGACCGGCGATAACCCGACACCAATGCCCATTGTGCTCGGGCACGAGGGAGCCGGTGTGGTTGACGCTATTGGACCGGGCGTTACCACGCTGGAGGTCGGCGATCGTTGCGTACTTTCGTTCGTTCCGAACTGTGGGCACTGTCGATCATGCCGCACCGGTCTATCAAACATCTGCGATACGAACAGAGAAACCGGTACTCGTCAGTATGACGGCACGTTCCGTCTTCACACTCTGGATGGCACAGAAGTTCATCAGTTCGCCAAACTGGGCGTGTTCGCCGAATCGATTGTCGTTCCTCAACAGGCTTGCTACCCGATGCCCGACGATGTTCCGATGGAAGTTGCTGCATTGATTGGCTGTTCGGTAACAACCGGCGTCGGTGGCGTGATCAACCAGCCGGGTATGCGTGCTGGAATGACTGTGGCGGTTATCGGAACCGGAGGAGTAGGACTCAACGCCCTGCAAGGTGCCCGCCTGATGAATGCGTCGAAAGTGATTGCGGTCGATATTTTCGACCACAAACTTGAGTTTTCGTACAAATTCGGCGCCACCCATGTGATCAACTCGAAAGAACAGGATCCTGTGACCGCAATACAGGAGATGACCGACGGTGGAGTCGATTTTGCCTTCGACACTTTTGGCCACAAGATCACAACCGAGCAGGCGTACAGGGCCACCCGCAAAGGTGGGACTACGGTTGTTGTTGGTCTTGCGCCCGACGGTATGACTGCCGAGATTCCACTGGTCGAGTTAGTCAGGAACCAGAAAACTCTCGTTGGTAGTTACTACGGCTCGGCAAGTCCCCATGAGACGTTTGGCAAATTGCTTGAGTTCTACCGACAGGGGCGGATTGACGTTGGCGGAATGGTCACCCGCAAGTACAAACTCGATGAGATAAACACGGCTTACGAAGCCCTTGAGCGGGGTGAAGATGGCAGGGGAGTGATCGTCTTCGATTAATCATTCTCGCCACCGGTGCAAAATCATGAGAAATCTGCTCACTCGATCCATATGGTAACTATATGGATTGTTCATTTTTTCACTTGCTGCAAAAACGGGCGACTGCTATGCTCCGAATCGGCTTTTTCGAAGCTCTTTCACCCTTGTTTCGTAACCAGTAAACGGTAGCTGATGTTCGAAGATTATTTCAGGCAATACGCGCTGCTCATCATTTTCGGCGCCGCTGCAGTGGCGGTTCCTGTCGGCATGTTGATGATGAGCTACATGGGGCAGTTCATGAAAGTCAGGCCATCTCGTCCCTCGGCGGTCAAAGAAAGTGCGTACGAAGGTGGTATGCCCCCCTTCAGTGGTCGACCCGCTCGGTTCAACTTCCGTTACTACCACTACGCCCTGCTTTTCGTTGTTTTTGATATCGAGACGGTCTTCCTGTTTCCGTGGGCGGTAAAGTACGGCGTGATGACAAAGCAATTCGGCTTTGCGGCACTTGCTGCTGTGTTGATCTTCCTGCTTGTGGTGACCTTTGCGTACGCCTATGCGTGGCGAAAGAATGCATTAGAGTGGGTGACGAACGAATGACCGGTGGTAAATTGTTCGACCCCTACGGCACACCTGCCGGGGCCGACCCGCGGGGCGCACTGCAATCGATCACTCTGGACCTCGATCGCACCGAGGGCGCCTCAATCAACAAGATGAAATCAACACATCTTGAACCATTTCCCGATCCGGTACTGGAAGTGCCAGACGATCTCCGTCGTAGTGTCATCGTAAGTTCAGTGGACTATTTGTTGAACTGGGCACGAAAATCTTCCGTGTTCCCGTTGCAGTCGGGACTCGCTTGCTGTTCGTTCGAGATGATTAGTGCAGCTATGGCACGATTTGATCTCGCCCGATTCGGAATGGAAGCAATGCGGGCCTCCCCGCGCCAGGCCGATCTGCTAATTGTCGCCGGTACATTGACCTGGAAAATGGCTGTACCCCTGCGCCGACTGTACGACCAGATGGCTGAACCGCGCTGGGTGATCTCAATGGGTGTGTGTGCAACGTCTGGTGGTCCGTATTACCAGAGTTACTCCGTGGTTCCCGGTGTAAACCACATCATGCCAGTGGATGTTTATGTTCCGGGATGCCCGCCGCGTCCAGATGCACTCCTCTACGGCATCATGCAACTCCACGACAAGATTCGGCGATATAGCCTCGCTGGGCGGGCGGCGGGGCAGGAATGACCACGGTTTGGAGTGGATCCGCATTGGCTGAAGCTATCGAAGCTTTCGCACCGGGTTCGGTTGAGTCGAGCGCTGGATCGGACGTCTGGGTGAAGCCTGAGTCGATCTCTGTCGTTTGTGAAGGTCTGAAGACTCGGCCCGAGTTCAGATTCGACTTGCTCAGCAGCCTCACTGCCGTGGACTACATCGATCACTTTGAGGTCGTATATCACCTCACGTCGCTGCCGATGAATGCGTCGGCTGTTGTGAAATCGCGCGTTGGATTCGGTCGGATCGATCCATCGATAGCGAGCGTCGTGCCAGTGTGGCGGGGTGCTGACTATCAGGAACGAGAAGTCTGGGATCTCATGGGTATCCGTTTCGCTGGTCACCCGAACCACAAACGGATCATGCTCTGGGAAGGGTTTCCGGGCCACCCGCTACGTAAAGACTATGTGACTTACGATCAGTCGATCGCTTCCGGGGCATCTGAAGCAACGACCCTCTCGGACGGTGGTGACTAGTGGCAATTAGAACCCAGCCGGTCACCGTCAACCTCGGCCCACAGCATCCATCGACTCACGGTGTGTTTCGTATGCGTGTGATGTTCGATGGCGAAGAGATTGTCGATGTAGAGCCGATTTTCGGGTACCTGCACCGCGGCTCCGAAAAGCTCGCCGAAGAACGAACATATACTCAGATCGTCACACTGACCGACCGTATGGACTACGTGTCGTCGATGCTGAACAATCAGGCGTACATTCTGGCAGTCGAAAAACTGGCAGGTATCGAACCGGTACCGCGGGGCGTATGGCTCCGTATGATCGCATCAGAGTTGCAGCGTGTCGCGAGCCACCTCGTGGCTACTGGATTCCTGTTGCAGGATCTTGGCGCACTCGGTACTCCGCTCATCTACGCGATGCGTGAACGTGAAAATATCCTTGATATGTTCGAGATGCTCTGTGGCGCTCGAATCACGAACTCGTACCTGCGACCAGGCGGAGTGTTCATGGATGCACCGGACGAGTTCTGGCCCGCACTTGATCGTGGGCTCGACGACATCATTCAAACGATCGACGAACTTGAGGAATACCTCAGCGGAAATGAGCTTGTTTTCTCACGGACTAAGGGCACCGCAGTAATCACACCTGAGCAGTTGATTAATGCATCGATAACGGGGCCAATGTTGCGGGCAAGCGGGGTCGATTGGGATCTCCGCCACCGCGCACCGTACGACTACTACGATCGGATAACGTTCGAACGCAAACTGCACACGGCTTCCGACAACTACGCGCGTTACTGGGTGAGGGTGCAGGAAGTCCGCGAAAGTGTGAAGATCATTCGGCAGTGTGTCGAGCAGATTGAGCCCGGCCCGGTTCGGCCATCGTTCGACGATGTTCCGCGGCTCATTCGTCCACCGGCCGGGGATGCTTACGTAGCCATCGAGGGCTCGAAGGGTGAACTCGGCTTCTATCTGGTCAGTGATGGCGGAATCGCCCCGTATCGCATGCATGTTAGAGCTTCTTCTCTAATCAATCTGACTCTGCTCCGCGACATGCTCATCGGTGGGCAGTTCGGAGACCTGTTCGTAACTTTTGGAAGTGTTGACCTGAACATGGGCGAGGTGGACCGGTAATGGGTCAGGCATTCCTCGACAATTCACTTTGGCGCAACATCTACTGCGTGCTGGCCGGTGACAGCACGAGTTGTGCGGCGCGGGACTACTCCCCCGGTCTGCTCCCGGCGGGCATGGAGTGGTTGGCATTCACTCTGGCAGCAGTTGCAATCATTGCTTTGTTCGTGAACGGAATACTTGGTGGGGTGATACTCCTCATTTGGGGTGAGCGTCGATTGTTCGGTCGTTTCCAGTCACGAACTGGTCCCAACCGATGGGGGCCATTCGGGCTGCTCACTTCGGTTGCTGATGCCGTAAAAACGATGTACAAGGAGGATCTTGTTCCTGCGGAAGCTGACAGGATCCTGTTCAACCTCGCTCCCATATTGATATCAGTGCCGGCGTTGTTGGTGTTTTCGGTGATTCCGATCGGGGCTGGAACATATGTTGCCGATCTGAACGTCGGCGTGCTGTTCATCATGGCGATCACGTCATTGACAACCCTTGCTGTGCTGACGGCTGCGTGGTCATCGGCAAATCGCATCGCGATCCTCTCCGCGTTGCGCTCTGTGGCGTTGCTGATCAGTTACGAGATTCCGATGGCTTTGGCGCTTGTTGGGGTAATCATGCTGGCGGGATCGATGTCGCTGGGCGATATCGTTCAGGCGCAGGGCATTCCGTTCATCCTGGTGCAGCCTCTTGGATTCTTTGTCTTCTTCCTTGCTGCAATGGCCGAGATGGCGAGAGCACCATTCGATCTCACCGAGGCTGAATCAGAGCTTGCAGCCGGTTACTTGAACGACTACGCCAGCATGAAATTCGGATTATTCTTCCTTGCTGAATTCATGGCTGAAATCAGTACAGCGGCGATTGTCACCACACTTTTCCTGAGCGGATGGAAGGGGTTCGAGCCTATTCCCTCACAGTTCTGGTTCGCTGCAAAGGTAATTGCGGTGCTGTTCGTGATTATTTGGTTCCGTATGACCCTCCCACGACTTCGTGTCGATCAAGTGCTGAAGTTTGCGTGGAAAGGTCTGTTCGAACTCACGTTGATAAACATCGTCGTTACTGCGATTCTCATTGCGATATGGCCACAGCCGACGACAGCAGAACTCTGGGCAATGGCGGCGATCAACTGGCCGGTTGCGATTATCTCCATCTGGGGTGTTAGTAAGCTGCTCGGAACACCTGACTATGAGAAGCCTTTCCCGGAATCGACCAACCCGGTCTATCCGGTCGACAGCGGGTCGATTCCAGCCTCTTCGGTTCTGAATGCCGACTCGTCTGCGGTAGTTGAGAGCGGAGGCGACCAATGATAGGTCTTGGCTTGCCCCGAGGCTTTCTGGTCACATTGAAAAACTTCATGCGGCCCGCCGTCACTGAACAGTATCCAGATCGCCATGTCGGCCTGATCGGTGCGGCCAGGGACGCTGGAATGAATCCATTCCAATTCCTTGTCAAGAAACCGGGCGATTCGTTGAAAGCGATTGCCGGTCTGGCGACGGTTCCGGTAGCGGTGAAGCAGTCATCTCGGTTCCGTGGAAACGAATTTACGTTCTTTGAAGACAGGTGTACCGCATGCGCCAGTTGCGCCAAATACTGCCCGCTCGGGATCATCGAGATCGTCAGCATTCCCGGAAAGATTGATGCTCAGGAAGGTGAGAGTTACAAGCTTGAGGTCTTCGATATCGATATTGGGCGTTGCATGTTCTGCGGGTTGTGTGTCGAGGCGTGTCCGTACGACGCGCTCCACATGGGTACGAGTTTCGAGCGTTCGAAGTATGTGCGTGACGAACTAATCATCACGAAAGAAGAGTTGAACGCTGCGCCGAAGCGCCCGAGTTCGTTCTACCGGCCGCAATTCGAAGAAAACGCCTTCGATCCGTTCAAAGAGACCATTGATGACTATCACGATGCCGGTCGCCATGAGCGTCCGTCAGATGAAGACCTGAAAAAGAAGTGGGTCGACGAGCGATGATGGAAGTTTCCACACTCACAACTATCGCGTTCTGGGCTGCGTCAGCGATGACGCTAGGTCTGGCAGTGATCGTCGTGACCCAGCGCGACGTGTTCAGAGCGGCTATCGCCCTTGCAGGATCGTTCCTGGGCGTCGGGATCATATATTTCGTGTTAAGCGCCGAGTTCGTGGGCGTTGTTCAGATCCTTGTCTATGTCGGAGCAATATCTGTGCTGATGGCGTTCGCCGTAATGTTCATTCAAGATATTGCCGCCGGGAGCCGTCCTGCCCAGGGCAGAGTTGTTGGCGCAGTGGTTGCTGTGTTGATCTTCAGTGCAATAGCGTTCACTGCCTACAACACGAATTGGTCGACCATGGACGAGATAACCGATCCGGTTGCGGTTGCCGCTTTAACGGAGAGCTTCTTCGAGGTTGGTACTGGTGACGAAATTGAGATTTTTCTCGAAGCGCCACTAGATAGCGACGATGTTGTCGTTGAGAGCGGCGGAGTGTTTGTAAACGGCACCGGGTCTCTCGGCGTATTGCTCGTGCGCGAGTACATGCTGGCATTCGAGATTATCGGTCTTCTACTGGTTGCCGCCCTCATTGGTGGACTGCTCATGATGCGCGATCCGTCCGGCAGAAAATCGAGAACTCCAGAGCCAGAGCCAGAGACTGGAGACACCTCGGTATGACGATCGAGAGCGTACTTCTGGTTTCAGGCGCGTTATTCGCGATCGGCGCTTACGGGGCGTTCTCGCGTAGGAACCTCGTAACTGTAATTATGTCGCTTGAGTTGATGTTCAACGGTGTTGTAATTGCCCTGGTTGCATTCAGCCGATTCACTCCCTCGGCTGCGCTACTCAGCGGTGACCCCGTGACTGCCGAAGCCATTCGGTCGGCACTAACGGGGCAGGCGTTTGCAATCTTCGTGACAGCAGTCGCTGCCGGTGAAGCGGCGCTCGCATTTGCGCTTGTGTTTGCTATGTATCGGGCTTCCGAATCCGTTGAGATTACCGATGCCTCAGAGATGAAGAACTAGCTATGTGGGTTGACTACAAGAAGACGCCGAACCTGATTTCCGCCCAGATGTGGAAAGACCTACTCGAAGGAGAAGGTCTTCCAACGATGCTCATTCCTGAGGGAGACATTCTCGATTGGGCTGAGAATGCGCCATTTCGGGTAATGGTTCCCAAAGGTCGGGAACACGTGGCCGATGAAATATTGAGAAAGCTGTAGCAGGGAATTTCCGTGATTACCGAGGGCCTCGCCTGGCTAATAATCGCTCTGCCCATCACCGCAATGCTGGTGAATGGAGTGCTGGTGCGCGCCTTCGTGGGTTCCGCCTCAAAATATGCCGGATACATAACGGTTGCGGCTATTGGTGGGTCGTTCATTCTCTCATTGATGACTCTGGCGACCGTGATGTCAGACGGCCCGATCGAACTTGAGTCGCGTGACTGGATCTCCATTGTTGGAATGAACCTGACGTTCGGACTGTTGATCGATCAGTTGACCGTAATCATGTTGGTGGTCGTCAGCGGTGTCAGCCTGCTTGTCCAGATATACGGACAGGCATACATGCACGGCGATAAGAGCTACACACGCTACTTCACATACATGTCGTTGTTTACGGCGTCGATGCTGGGTCTCGTGCTCTCCAACAACATGATTCAGTTATTTGTGTTCTGGGAGCTGGTTGGTGTTTCGTCGTACTTGTTGATCGGATTCTGGATGGATCGTCCATCAGCTGCTGCCGCTGCCAAGAAGGCGTTCTTGATGACCCGGCTCGGAGATTTCGGCTTCCTACTCGGAATTCTTTATCTCTACTCGGTAAATCCGTCTTATATGGATATCAGCACACTGTACCAGGCCATTGCAGCGGACCAGATCGCGGTTTCGGTGGCGACCTGGGTCGCTCTCGGGCTGTTTGCCGGTGCAATAGGTAAATCAGCACAGTTCCCGCTCCACTCGTGGCTGCCCGACGCCATGGAAGGCCCAACATCAGTTTCTGCATTGATTCACTCAGCAACGATGGTCACAGCTGGTGTGTTCCTGGTTGCGAGATTCTTCCCGCTGTTCGAATATTCCGACGTCATGACGCTCGTGGCATTGATCGGTGGATTCACCGCCGTATTTGCCGCATCGATGGGTCTTGTTGCCAACGATATTAAGCGTGTGATGGCGTACTCAACTATCAGCCAACTCGGGTACATGATGTTGGCGTTGGGTGTGGGTGCGTACGCGCCTGCCATTTTCCACCTGTTTACACACGCCTTCTTCAAGGCTGCATTATTCCTCGGTGGCGGGTCGGTTCACCACGCGTCCGGTACGTTCAACATGAAGTACATGGGCGGACTGAAGAAGCACATGCCGAAGACCTACTGGGGCATGATCTTCGCCAGCCTGAGCCTGGCGGGGCTATTCCCATTCTCGGGTTTCTGGTCGAAAGACGAAATCCTGGGTCATGCGGCCGAGGTTGGTACGACTACCGCCAACATAGTTCTCGCCCTCGGACTGGTTGCCGCCTTGATGACGGCGTTCTACATGTTCCGAGCCATTTTCCTGACGTTCCATGGGGAGTGGAGAGGCGGCGGTGAACAGGAGACAAAAGACGCCGAACTCGCAGGCGAACCTGCTCCAGTCGGAAACTCTCGTTCGCACTTCGGAGAGTCGCCGTGGATGATGGTCGGCCCGATATTGTTGCTGGCAGGGCTGGCACTATTTATAGGATTCTTCTCAAACCCGGTCGTCGAGGTCGGGCCTATCAACAAGCACGCATTTTCCGAGTTCATAACAGTTGAGAACACGGCTGTATTCCCAACGCTTGAGGCAGCGAAGCACGCAGGTGCAGCACCCAAGTTCAACTTCGTGGTTGCAGGTGTCTCTACCGTTCTGGCACTTACGGGTATTGGTCTGGCGTACCTGATGTATATCAAGGGCGTAATCTCACCGAGTGCCATGGGCGCACGATTCCAGCCAATTTACACGCTCATGTACCGCAAGTACTACGTCGACGAGTTGTATGAGAATTACATCGTTCGAAAGGGCTTCTATAAATATATCGCCGACGCTCTCCGCTGGTTCGATGAACACTGGATAGACAACGCCAATGTCTATGTCTCCAACTGGGTAAGCCGGATCGGAAAGAGTGGCGCTTTAATTCAAAACGGTCAAACACAGACGTACGCTGTCGGCATGCTCGTCGGCGTGGTCGCAGTTGTAGCAGCATTCCTACTATGGGGCTGATAACGCACGTGGAAATTAGCTCGATCAAAACTGAATACAACGCAGTCGCCGTCAGCGATGTGTACTCCGAACACGGAGCTATCCATGTTTGATGGAATACTGACGGTCACCGTGTTCCTGCCCGCGGTAGCGGCAATCCTTGTCGCGATCTTCGCGCGTGGTAAAAACGCGGATCAACAAATCCGTTGGATATCGATCGGTGCGACAGTTGCCACGTTCGTTCTGAGCGTAATGATATTTGTTGGATACGATCAGGATGCTGGTGGAATCCAGATGGTCGACTACATGGAACGCTGGATTCCAATCGACGCACTCCGGTCTTCGTATCTGCTTGGTGTCGATGGTCTGAGTGCACCACTTGTCCTGCTCACCGGAATTCTGGGAATGGCAGCCGCCTTAGGTTCATGGCGGATCAAGAAACGTGTCCGCGAGTACTTCATGTGGCTTCTGATGCTCCAGTCGGCGGTTCTTGGAGTATTCCTCGCCCTCGATCTACTCCTGTTCTTCATCTTCTTCGAGTTCGAACTGATTCCAATGTTCATGCTCATCGCTATATGGGGCAGTGGTCGCCCACGCTACTCAGCGATGAAATTTGTGTTGTTCACCCTCACGGGTGGGGCGTTTATGCTGGTCGGAATACTTGCGATATTTGTCACCCCAGGTGTCAACACGCTGGCGATGGTATCGATCCCCGAACTTGGGATTACAGGTATCCCCGAACTGATCGCGGGTGCAGATCTTGTCATCCCGGCGGCGCTCATATTTTTGTTCTTCTTTATCGCGTTCGCAGTGAAACTCCCGCTCTGGCCAGTTCATAGCTGGCTCCCTGACGCTCACACAGATGCTCCGACAGCTGTTTCGGTGATGCTTGCCGGCGTACTTTTGAAAATGGCCGGCTATGGGTTACTGCGTATAAATCTTGGATTCTTTCAGGAGACGAAAGGCTTCACGATTTACGATGTTGCTGGCGCACTGTCGATCCTTGCCGCCGTTTCGGTGATTTATGGCGGGATTATTACGATTCGCCAGACCGATATGAAACGACTGATTGCCTATAGCTCAATTAGCCATATGGGCTTTGTGATGCTCGGAGTGTCGGCTGTCGGGTCATCGGCTGCCAGTACGTCGGCTGGAGGACTGAGCGGTGCTGCAATGCAGATGTTCACCCATGGCACCATCACCGGCCTCGCCTTCCTGCTGGTCGGACTTTCATACGAGCGAACGCATACACGGCACATTCCGCATCTCGGTGGGTTGTGGAAGAAGATGCCGTTAATTGCGATATTCTTCGTGATAGCAGGATTTGGATCACTCGGATTGCCCGCGCTGTCGGGCTTCGTCGCCGAGATCATGGTGTTTCTGGGTACATTCTCGGTCTGGCCGTGGGCGACAGGCGTTTCAGCGTTCGGTGTCGTGTTGGCTGCCGGTTACACGCTCTGGATGGTTCAGCGTGTGTTTTTCGGTGCACGCCCTGCAACTCCGGGGCTTTCGGACGAGGTCTACGACAATCTGACTGATGCAAACTGGGTCGACATGATCCCAGTCATAGCGTTGGCCGCCCCTATATTCATCGTCGGAATCTGGCCTTCAGTGATAACCGACATGTTCGACATTGGTATTCAGGCGGTGCTTAGGTAATGACTGTCCAGGACTTCTGGGTACTGTCCCCTGAAATTTCAATGGCCGTTCTGGCTTTGCTGGTGATATCAGTCGATCTCATGACACGCAGCATGGCCAAGGTTGCGACCGTCGCGTTTATCGGTCTTTCCGTTCCAGTGATACTCACACTGAACCTCTGGTTTGGTTGGTTCGGCGAGCCAACGGTTGGCGCTGCATTGTTTGGGACTGTAGAGGCTGACCGCTTCTCGCTGTTCTTCAAGTTCCTGTTGCTCACGGTCACGGCCGGGACGATTCTCGCATCTGCCAAATATATAGCCAGCGATCGAATGAAAGACTACGGCGGTGAATTTGTATCGCTCGTACTGATCTCGGTCACAGGGATGATGGTCCTTGTGTCGGCAACCGAGCTGATTACGATCTATGTGGCACTCGAACTTTCTGCATTGCCAATTGTCGCCCTCGCGGCTATACACCGTTCGAAGCGCGGTGTTGAGGCTGGTACAAAATTCTTCGTACTATCGGCGATATCGAGTGCGGTATTGCTGTATGGATTTGCGTTTATCTACGGATACACCGGCACCACCCAGCTAAGCGTGATCATGGAGCGATTAGCGGTTCTTTCTTCCGAACCGGGAGTACCGTTCGGCTCTTATGCCGTACTTCTCTCGGTAATCATGATCTTTGCTGGGTTCGGTTTCAAAATGGCGGTCGTGCCGTGGCAGATGTGGGTGCCCGACGTTTATCAGGGAGCCCCGACACCTGTCGCTGCGTTCCTGTCGATCGCCTCGAAAGCAGCCGCGTTCGCTGTGATCATGCGAATAATGTACACAGCATTCGGCGATCCGATGCTGATGCAGGACTGGTCGGGACTGTTCGCCATCCTTGCGGCTGTCACGATGACGGTCGGTAACGTACTCGCGCTGTCGCAGTCCAACATCAAACGTCTTCTTGGCTATTCAACGATTGCCCAGGCTGGCTATATCCTCATCGGTCTGGCATCCGTGCCTGCGAATCAGGTGGGAGCCACGTTCGCCGGCGCGGGTCCCCAGAGTGTTATGTACTACCTCGTCGGGTACGCCTTCTCCAACCTCGCTGTATTTTTCGCTGTTATCGCGATCACATCACGAACTAAAGACGACTCGATCGAAGGGCTGAACGGTTTAGGGAAACGATCTCCGCTACTGGCGGGGCTTCTCGTATTCGGACTGCTCTCATTGCTTGGAATGCCGCCCACGGTTGGATTCATGACGAAAGTCGTCGTTTTCGGTTCAGCACTGAACGCGAATCTAACCTGGCTTGCGGTGATTGGCGTTGTTAACACGGTCATTGCGGCGTACTACTACCTGCGGGTCATTCGAGCGATCATGTTCGAAGATGCAAAAGACGAGACGACTTTCGGTGCCGATAAACCCGTCCTCGCTGCAGCCGGTGTCGCCGCAATCGGCGCCGGTGTGTTTGGCGTGGCGCCATTCCTGCTCCTCGAATTCGCCCAGAGTGCGCTCTCGATAATTCCGGGTTCGTAAGTAATCGGGGTTGGCAGTGCGATTGCGGTATCTGCGAACGCAGTAGACTGTTAGGGACTTCGGGTTCACGAACCAAAATTATCAATATGCCCAGATACCACAACATTGGGATAGTTCATCACGGTCTGCTCGCCGAGGCGGGGGAGCTTGCACGAAGTCTGACGTCCACTTACAAAGACGGGCGCGACTGGTGGTTGGCGACACAGAGCGACCTCCACGAGCGTGAAGAAGAACTCGAAGGTTCAGATTTGATTATCACAATCGGAGGAGACGGGACGATCCTTCGTGGTGCCCATGTCGCTGCCGCGCGCGATATTCCCGTTCTTGGCGTGAATATGGGGCGTGTCGGCTTCATGAGCGATATCGAGGCGAAGGACGCTCTTGAAGAGGTTGGCTGGTACCTGGAGGGAAACGCCCGGATTGAACGGCGGTTCATGCTCAACGCTACGACATCCAGCGATGACTCCAAACTGATTCATGCGTTGAACGATGTGACAGTAGCCCGCGGGGCCGTTCTACGTGTCATCGAAGTCAGCACGGTCGTCGATGGAGTTCACCTTGCGACTTACCGTGGTGATGGCGTTGTTGTTTCCACAGCAACGGGTTCGACCGGATACAGCCTTGCGCTTGGCGGACCGGTGATGGACCCGACCTCACGTGATTTCCTTGTGAAGCCAATCGCAACTCACATGAGCCAGTTCGGTGGCGCGATTTTGCAGTCTTCATCAAAAGTCGAACTTACCGTGCAGGCCGAGAACGACGCCACACTGAATGCAGATGGATTTATCGACCGACCTCTAAGCGCGGGCGAGACGGTCACCATCACTCAGGCAGGCGACTACGTGTCGTTCCTGAGGCGAAAGCCACCCGCTGAATTCTGGGGTGAATTATCGCGGCGATTGGGCCTGCGTAAAGGTTCACTCAAAAATTCGCGTCGTCGACGGATTTAACGTCTGGAAATTCGGTAAAATAACCACGTTTTGCGACCTAAGCGCCCGATCACTGTGTCAGTCAACCGCAAGTACGAGGGGAATCGAATCTCCCTGCGCGTCGACACTGCCCGATTCGACGACGGTCCCGAGTTTGATCGCGAGATAGTCGAGCATCCCGGTTCAGTGGTTTTGGTGCCCATTACCAACGATGGCAAGATTCTTCTTGTCCGGCAGTATCGGCAGGCGGCCGAGCGCTTCCTACTCGAGGCTCCAGCCGGGACAAGAGAAGCAGGGGAGAGCCCGGAAGCTACGGCTCACCGGGAGTTGCAAGAAGAGGTTGGGTACAGAACCGGAAAACTTTATTCAATTGGTGGTTCGTGGGTCGCACCGGGCTACTCGAC
>JAJRZP010000132.1 GCA_024275195.1 Chloroflexota bacterium
GAGGGATGCCGAACAGGATTGCCAACGAAATCGATGTTGCTGCGTATGCGACAGTTATCCATGCGGCGCGAATCGTTGTGCCGAGGGTGTTTGTGGTCAGATCGGGCGCAGTGAGGGCACTGATGAACATTCGGAGCGAAGAGCCTGCTCCTTCATGCGCAATACCGGACCAATCGACATTGGTGGCCGAAGCTGCGACTGACGCGAGGATCAGGATCGTCCACTTCCTGCGACTGATCGAACGGAAGGTGCTGGGGAGTGAAGTCAATCTCGGCCCCAGATCACAGGCTCAGATTCATCCGCATTGTCGGGGCTCATTCCTGAGATCATTTCGCCATACACAGTCTCGATATCTGCCGACGAGACATCGGGCGCGGGTTTGTCGAAAACGATCACGCCCCGAGACATTCCAATGATGCGATCGAAAAATCGGGCTGCGAGGTCTGGATTGTGCAAGCTTGCGATAACTGACGCGGTCGAACTTTTCGAAGATGGGCCGACGGTGCATAGAATTTCGAGGATTCTTTCGGCCAGTGCGGGATCGACCGAGGATACTGGTTCGTCGAGGAGCATCAGTTCGGGGTTCTGTGCCATCAAGCGGCCAAGTGCAACACGCTGCTGCTGACCGCCAGAGAGACGGGACGTGCGCTCGTCGAGGTGGTCGGTAATGTTGAGATGCTCGGCGATCTCTGTTGATCGTAGATCGTGTACTGGGAGCAGCAGGCCAATGAGTGTCCTGAGTAGCGACCATCTACCTGAGTTCCCCGCCTCGATGTTTTTACGCGCCGACAACTGAGGTACGAGGTCGAGCTGCTGGTGCATCAGCCCCACCATATCGAACCGCTCTGTCGATGACATCGACTGTAGCTGACGGTCGTCGAGTTCGATCGAGCCGGATGATGGCTCGATCTCTCCGGCGATCAACCTGAGGAGCGTAGTTTTTCCAGCGCCGCTCGAGCCTATTATTCCGACTTTTTCACCATGCCGGATATGTAGGTTCACTGGCCCTAAGACGTGGCGAGTGCCGAAACGCTTCGATACATCAAGCAGTCGGCAAACAGACTGGGCATTGGTGCTTATGGGAGCATGTTCAGTGATCGGGCTATTTCCTCGATGGTTGAATAGTCGGCAGTGCGGGCCGGAATGAACGAGTCGGTCTCAAAAAGCTCAAGTATTCGGGCTGTCAGTTCGTTGTCGCCAGACAAACTCAACAAAGCCTCCGTGATTCGAGATATCGTGCCTTCGCCCCACACCAGATCGATATCCGGGTGGGCGACCCAACTGTAATCGACGAACTCTGGGCTCTCGTACAGAACCCTGACCCTCGATGTATCGACAGCACCTCCCGCTACTGCGCGCTCCCAGACGGATGTGTTCAAAACACCGGCATCAAAACTTCCGCTCGCAACAAGCTTCCATGTCAGATCATGGGAGCCAGAGTAGTTTGGGACGCCCTTGAAATCGGAATCGGGATCTACACCGCTTTCTAACAAGAATGACCGGGGCATCAAGTGTCCTGAAGTCGAATTGGTGGAACCGAATGTGAACCTCGTACCTTTCAGGTCGCTAAGCGAGGTTGCCGAGGAGTTGGAGTTGACGATAAAAACGGACGTGAATTCCTGATCGCGCGGGCGTTGTGCGATCGAATCGGCAGCCGGGATGAATGACCGTGCCTGAACACTCGTAAGGCCGCCAAACCACCCGAGCATCACATCGCCGTTCTTGAACGCGTTGACAAGGCTGGAGTAGTCGGTCACTGGAACATACTCGACCGCGATACCGAGTTCGTTCGACAGGTACACGGCAACCGCACCAAAACGCTCCTCGAGGACCGACACGTATTGATCTGGTATCCCACCGATCACGAGGGCTTTCTGGTCAGTCGACTCACTGGCGCATGCGCCGGCGACGACCAGCACAGCAAATGCGAGCAGTATGAATTTCAAGCTGGTGATCTGATTGTCCGTTTTAGCCGGCTGGTGATATGCACAATATGAATCATTGCGCCGTGATTTAGTACGTATAAGAGTACGTTCCGAGTATATTTCTCGGATTCTGAGAGTTGGGTGTTTCAGCAATGACAGTTTGGTATTCGCAGAGGGGCCACAGGTGGGCTGAGCAGTCGCTAATCTGAACTACGGAGGTTGATCGAGTGAGCCATATATTTCTCGTCGCGGCCGGTAACGACGTATGATTGTCGGATTCAAAATTCGTTGTCTCAGTCGTTTAGCCGGAATTGAGATTAGTTCGACGGTCAGGACCCTTTTCGATGATGAACAAAAACATGCTCAAGCAGGCCCAACAGATGCAGGCCCGACTTGCTGCTGTGCAGGAAGAGATTGCAGTCGCCCGAACGGAAGCCACGGTTGGCGGCGGAATGATAAAAGTGGCGGTGATTGGGGGATCGAAAGTCGAATCGATTACGATCGACCCTGAAGTAGTCGATCCGGATGATGTCGAGATGCTTCAGGATTTGATACTTGCCGCGATCAACGAGGCCATGGACTCCGCCCAGAAACTGGCGTCCGACAAGATGAGCCAGATCACCGGCGGGCTGAACATTCCGGGTCTTACCTAGCGGGGATCGTCAGAAACCAACGTATGGCATCTTTCGACATTGCACCTTCCGCTGCGCCACCAGTCGCCCGACTTATCGAGGCATTTCACAGGCTGCCAGGAATTGGGCCAAAAAGCGCACAGAGACTCACGTATCACCTGATCCGAATGCCATCTGAAGAGGCGGAGGAATTTGCCGCGGCGATTCTTGGCGTCAAAGAGCGTGTTGTGCTCTGCAATACCTGTGCCAACATCGCTGAGTCGGTTGAGTGCGGTATTTGTGGTGATCTGCAAAGAGACGTTTCGAGAATTTGTGTTGTTGAAGAACCTCTGGACGTTGTGGCTATCGAGCGTGCCCGGGTTTACTCAGGCAAGTACCACGTGCTTCATGGCTCAATATCACCGGTCAACGGCATCGGACCAAACGACCTTAAATTGCGCGAGTTGCTTGAGAGATTGCGAGATGGGACTGTCGCCGAGGTGATTGTGGCGACCAATCCGAACCTTGAGGGCGAGGCAACGGCGATGTATATCCAGCAGTTGATAGGCCCGTTAGGAGTGAAGGTGACTCGCCTTGCGCGCGGGCTGCCCAGCGGATCGGATATCGAATATGCCGACGACTCGACGCTGGCACATGCACTGGAAAGCAGGTCGGAGATAACTCAGGCGCAGGTGGACGCGCCCGAGTAGTTTCTCTGGGGCAGCCGACAGGTGCTTGCGTGCTACACGGTAGTGGCATTTGTGATTCTTCGATGAATTTGCGTTCGGCTACACGGTTTCAGTGGTGTTTCGGACGGTTCACCCGTTCGCTACACGGTAGCGAGATACCTGTATGCGTGTGGGATGGTTGAGGGTCTGTTGGGTTTGACCCGATGTTCTGTTCCGCCGGGGGGTCATCTGTTTCGTCACGCTGCGGTCGTGACATACAGGTGAGCGGGTGTCGATGACAACGATGGGATTGGCGTTTACTGTGTAGGCGATTGTGAGTTCCAATCTGGTTCGGGCTGATCGCCGTATTGCGAAATATGATCTTCTTTCGTCGAAGAAAAGGTATCCGTGCGTTGAGCATTCCAGTGTTGCTGGTATTCGGTACGGGACTGCTCGTTGCCTGTGGAGCCGAGCCTTTACCCGTTGCAGGCCGACCCGATTTTCCACAGCCGACGTTTGTTGCTTTTGAAGTGACTCCGGCCCCTATTTCACCGACTGCGACTCCGTGGCCCGACCTGACGGACGAGGGTGTTCGGGTTCTACCTGAGGGGCTTGATCCCGAGTACTACTCTGCGGTCGGTTCGGACGAGGTCGTTGCGCTCTGGACGCGATTTCTCACGGGAACAGTTGCCGATGTGAGTTCAGGACGATTCTATTTCCGGAATCGGAGGCCGTTCGAAGGCCAGCTTCATCTGTGCCCTGGTGGATCGGGCTATCTGGAAGGCGAACCGGAAGGTGCTCTTCGATGGGAGGTGAATCCATCGGCGGGCTACTGGTACGAAGTCTCTTTGTCCCACGAAATTCCTTTCACAGGCCGCGGTGTGACTTTTTCGATTGGCGTCAACGATGGTCAGCCGGTGCGTTCGGGCAGCACTACTCCCATGAACTTTCGGGCTTCCGATCGGTGTGCCCTCGCGGATGTAGATGTCCAGTTCGCGTTCACGGCTGAAGAACGGAAGCTGGCTGAACGTGTGCGACATCCGCAGCTGAGATAGGAGAGATTCCCTGGGTTGATGGCATCCGAGAGTTTCCAGAGGAGATCACGGTTGTGGGATCGGAGGGAACGAGTGCTGAGACCGGGACCAACTACTGGAGTGCGTATTTATCGGGTGGAGTTGTCGATGCGGTGGCCTTTAACTACGGTGCGTACTCGGTGACTAAGGTGTTCTCGGGCTTACTACACCTGTGCGGTGGCCGAATAGCCGTCCTCGAAGGCGAGCCATCAGGGATAGGTGAGTGGGCAGTCCAACCGGTGGGCTCGAACCCATACGATGCAAAGATCGTATTCACGCTTCCGGACGATCCGGTGTTCAGGACGATCGTCCTCGGTGTTGACGGAGATAGCCCGGTTCGGATTGGACGGGACGAGCAGACCGGGTTGATTGGTCTCAGCCCTCTTGTTGTGAGTGAGTCTGCTGAGTGTGGGTCTTGAAGGCGCGGTATCGGGTTCCGGGCTCACTGGCATGTTGAAATTTTCTATCCTCCCCCCGATCCAGCCATTCGTTTGTGTTGCAGGCGATCAGAGGAAATTGCTGCACTTTCGACAGTTATCGTAGCGGGCAGGGTCGGTCATGTCGCGTGTACAGCTCGGAAAGCTGCTCAATCGGAATCGAGCCTACACCAACTGGGCATTGAACTCATTTCGGTGTTTCGAACATCTAAGGTCTATGGCATTGCTGAATCGACCATTGAGACAAGCTGTGATTCGATCGAGGTTTGCGGTTACCACCGGGATGCTGCTGGGCGTATTTATTCTGGCAGCTTGCACTCCGGAGCTAGCTCCGCTGCCAGATCGACAGGAAATTCCACAACCCACGTTTGTGGCAGTTGAAGTAACCCCTGCCCCTGAATCACCTACTGCCACTCCGTGGCCGTTCCCTGGCCCGGCTGACTTGCGGGCTATCCCAGACGGTCTTGACCCGGAGTTGTTCACACCGGCCGAGCCCGAAGAAGTGGTGAACCTGTGGACTGATTTCCTGACGGGAACGATGATGGGGGCAACTTCCAACCGGTTTCTATTCCGGGGTCAGGGGCGGTTCGATTCCAAGTTGCATCTGTGTCCGGACGGGAACGGATACATGGATGGCGACCCGAGCGGAGATGCGGGTTGGTTTGTCAGCCCCTCGGTTGGTGAGTGGTACGAGGTGGCGTTGACTCACGAAATTCCTGGCAGGCTCGAATCAGTGACTTTCGTACTCGGAATCCAGAATGGTTTGCCTGTCCGAGCTGGAAGCACCACAGCGATGGAGTTTATTGACAGCAGCTTCTGCTCCATCTCAGATCCGGGTAAAGAGCGACCGTCATTCACCGTCGAGGATCGCAGGCTGGACGAACGGGTGGAGCTAGTTGTCGCTGAAGTTGAGGAAATTCCGTGGATCGACGGTGAACGAGAGTTTCCTGAAGAACTGAGTCTTGAAAGCGCGGCAGCACTGGATGGTGGTTCAGGCATCGATTACTGGAACGCCTATCTCTCGGGCGGCGTAGTTGATGCAGTTGCGTACAACTACGGGACATTCGTGCTCACCGAGGCTTTTTCAGGGTCGCTGCACCTGTGTGGCGGTCGTGTAGCCGTTCTGGAAGGCACACCTTCGGGTGTTGGAGAGTGGGCGGTGCAGCCGACAGCATCGAATCCTCTGGTCGCAAAGATTCTGTTCACTCTGCCGGGTGACCGTGCGTTCAGAACGCTCGTGCTTGGCGTTGCATCAGACGGACCGGTACTGCTGGGACGTGACGACACGACCGGGTTGATTGCTGCGAGCCCGTTGGATTTGCGAGAGTCGGACGAATGTGGCGAGTAGACAAGTTCTCCGTTACTTCAGAGGGTGAGCTTGCGCCGGCTTCGTTTGTAGTGATCCAATGCCGAAACACGGCAATATGTCAGGCGGAGAGCACATTGTCGTGGGATTACACAGTCCGTTCGCAGCGCGCCTCAAGGAACTATGATTAGCAGACTATGACCTCGAAACGACGGCCGGTTACATATACGACTGACGCGGTGGTCGTTCGTACAAGCAATCTGGGTGAGGCAGATCGAATTATCACTATGGTGACACCGGTGCATGGCCTGGTACGCGGTGTCGCAAAAGCAGCTCGAAAACCGGGATCCAAGTTGGGCGGGCATCTCGACCTGCTCCGGCATGTGACTGTTTCTGTTCGTGAGACTCGGACGCTTCACGGCTTGAGCCAGGCCGCGACGGTCGATGGCTTCAGGGGGCTAAGAGACGATCTCGACCGGTTCTCTCGGGCGTCTTATGTGTCTGAAATGGCAGAACGTTTCTCGGTTGAGAACGGTGCAAACCAGCCGTTATTCAGATTGTTGTTGGAAACGCTTGAATCGCTTGAGCATACGGGCAACCCTGAGATGGCGATTCATTTCTTCGAGATGAGGCTGCTGCAATTGAGCGGCTTCGCACCGGAGCTCTCACGATGTGTCGAGACAGGCGCGGAACTGGAGCGGGCGAACCATCTTTATTCAGCCGACCGTGGCGGGTTGGTGAGCAGTGAGGCCCGGCCGGTGGGAGAGACTGCGCTGTTACCCGCCAGCTTGAACACTATCAAGCTGCTACGGTTCCTATCTCGGACTGACATTGGACGGGCAGGAGCCGTGAAGCCGGGCGAGGACGAAATCAGGCAGTTGTCGAGAATCCTTCGAGCGCAAATTCATCACGTACTGGATCGCGGTCTGAGATCAGAGGCATTTATGGACGAGGTGCGTAGTCGGGTTTCGAACGGAGATGGTGCGAATCTGGCTGGCAAACAGACACAGGCCGAGTGACAGTGCCATCTGAGAAGTTGCGTGGGATTGTTACACTCGGTTGAACTGATTTCGAACTTGCGGGAATCTCGCGTTTTTGAAGTTCGGGATCAAACTTGATCTGCTTCGATTGATCTCAACACCCTTGCAACTGTGGTTGCCCTGATTGTCTGAAACATGCCCGACTCCGACATCATAATTCGCGGTGCCCGCGAACATAATCTGAAGAACTTTGACATCAGCATTCCGCGCGATACGCTGACAGTCATCACGGGTGTCTCGGGGTCGGGTAAGAGCAGTCTGGCATTCGACACGATTTTCGCAGAAGGCCAACGGCGGTACGTGGAATCGCTTTCTGCCTACGCCCGTCAGTTCCTGGGACGTATGGAGAAGCCGGATGTCGACCACATCGCGGGTCTGAGCCCATCGATCTCAATCGACCAGAAGGGTGTTTCTCGAAATCCACGCTCGACGGTAGGAACGGTCACCGAGATCTACGACTATCTTCGCTTGCTGTTTTCGCGGGCGGGTCGACCTCACTGTCACAACTGTGGTCGTCCGGTGCAGCGTCAAACGGTTCAGCAGATCGTCGATTCGATTCTGAGTTGGGACGAGGGAACTCGTCTACAGGTGCTGGCTCCGCTGGTGACGCATATGAAGGGTGAGCACGTTCAGATTTTCGAGACGGCTCGGAGAGATGGTTTTGTTCGTGTTCGCGTCGATGGTGAGACGCGAGACCTCTCGGAGGAGATCAAGCTCGCGAAGACGAAGTGGCACGATATCGAGGTTGTTGTCGATCGAATAATCGTTCGTGACGACACTGATAGAGGTCGGCTTACTGAGTCGGTTGAGACTGCATTGCGGCTGGCTGGCGGTAATCTGATCGCCTCAAAGCTCGGGCGGGACAGTGTCAAAGATCAGGATGTGGTCTACTCGGAGCATTTCGCCTGCGTCCACTGTGACATATCTATTGCCGAGCTTGAGCCACGAAATTTTTCGTTCAATACGCCTTTTGGTGCTTGCCCGACTTGCACAGGGCTCGGGTACAAGCTTGAAGTAGACCCCAACCTTGTCATTCAGAACAAATCGCTCAGCTTGAATGAGGGTGCGATCACTCCGTGGGCGAGATCTGGGTCGACCTTGCCGTGGTACCACTCGACACTGGAATCACTCTCCAATCATTTCGGATTCTCGATGGATACGCCGATCCGAGATATGGAGCAGGATCATCTGAGCGTGATCCTCTATGGGACCGCCGGGAAGAAACTCGAGATTTCGCACCAGACTCAAAAAGGTCGTGTGTACAGTTGGAACACGGCGTTTGATGGTGTGATTCCTAACATGGAACGTCGGCACATCGATACTGAATCTGATTCGGTTCGTGAAGACATCGCCCGTTACATGACTCAACGAGAGTGTGGAAAGTGTGTTGGTGCAAGGCTCAAGCCCGAGGTGCTGGCGGTAACTGTTCTCGGTATGAACGTAATGGAGGTTACGAGCCAGTCTGTTGAGAACGCTCTGCGCTGGGTCGTTGCGTGTCGAACCGGTATCTGGCCCGGCAAGGGCGAGCACAGCGGCGACGCGGAGGATCCACTAAGCGATCGTGAGCAATCGATTGCTACCCAGATTTTGAAGGAAGTGGAGGCACGGCTCGGTTTTCTTTCGAGGGTTGGACTCGACTACCTGACTCTGAATCGTGCTGCGGCCACGCTTTCTGGCGGTGAGGGGCAACGAATTCGACTGGCGACTCAGATCGGGTCTGGCCTGATGGGTGTTCTGTATGTCTGTGACGAACCTTCAGTGGGCCTTCACCCTGCTGACAATGATCGACTGATCGCAACTCTGAAGAATCTTCGTGATGTCGGGAACACGGTGTTGATTGTTGAACACGATGAAGCAGTGATGAGGGCTGCGGATCATATCGTTGACCTTGGGCCGGGGGCAGGACAGTTCGGGGGTTATGTGGTTGTCGAAGGCACGATCGAGGCAGTTCTCGAAAGCGAAGAATCACTCACAGGGGCGTACCTGAGCGGTCGCATGTCGATACCTGTTCCAGAGAAGCGTCGCAAAGGAAATGGAAAGGAGCTGACGGTAATCGGCGCGCGCGCCAACAACCTGAAGAATGTATCGATTGCCATTCCGCTCGGGACTTTGACCTGCGTGACCGGTGTTTCGGGTTCGGGCAAGAGCACGCTGGTAAACGAAATCCTATCGAAGAGGCTTTCACAGCATTTCTACCGCTCTAAGGATCGCCCCGGCGAGCACGATGAAGTCACCGGTCTTGAGCATGTCGACAAAGTGATCAACATCGACCAATCGGCGATCGGTAGAACTCCGCGGTCGAACCCTGCGACGTACACCGGAGTGTTCACCAATATCCGTGACATCTTCGCTTCGATGCCCGAAGCAAAGGCGCGCGGGTATAAGCCGGGGCGCTTCTCGTTCAACGTGAAGGGTGGCCGGTGCGAGGCGTGTAGTGGTGCCGGGTATGTGCAGATCGAGATGCAGTTTCTTCCAGACGTTACGGTACCGTGCGAGGTTTGTTTGGGTGCCCGCTACAACCGTGAAGCGCTTGAGATCAAGTTCAAAGGCAAGTCGATCGCCGAAGTGCTGGACATGACGGTTTCAGAGGCTGCCGAAGTTTTCGAGAACATACCTTCTATCGCCAACAAGATGAGGACGCTGAGCGATGTTGGCCTCGGGTATGTCCATCTGGGGCAGCCCGCCACGACGCTATCGGGAGGAGAGGCACAGCGGATCAAGCTGGCATCGGAGCTTTCGAAGCGTTCGACCGGTAAAACGGTCTACATTCTCGATGAGCCGACCACCGGGCTTTCGTTTGACGATGCTGCGAAGCTCATGATCGTGCTTCATCGACTGGTAGATGCGGGTAACTCGATCATCCTGATCGAGCATCATCTTGACCTGATTAAAAATGCCGACTGGATTATTGATCTTGGACCACTTGCGGGCGAACGCGGCGGAAAGCTTGTCGCAGAGGGCACTCCAGAGTTCGTGGCATCGGTGAAGAAGTCGTCTACGGGTCAGTAC
>JAJRZP010000133.1 GCA_024275195.1 Chloroflexota bacterium
GGCAGCTCTGCCCGGCTTCCTGTACCGCTACAATCACCACCGTCCACACGGCGGTATAGACGGAGCCACCCCTGCCTCAAGGCTGTAAACAACGTTCGTGGGAAGTACAACTAGCAACAGACGAGCGTGGAGCGGACAGATGAGACGACCACGGACTCTGATCTTGCTGGCGACCGTGCTGGTTATCGTTGCAGCAACGGCGTGTCTGGGAGGGTCTGGCGGCTCGACAGTATCGGACGATCAAACAGCAACCGACAGCTCTCCGAATCCAATCAGAACGCCCATTCCAACCACGACGGGTGACAGCGACACACCGAGACCCGTTGACGATCAGGTCGGGGCGGGTACAGTTGTAAACCCCACGGCGGAGCCACGAGAGAGTGCTGGTTCCTCAGGCGGATCTAAGTTGGCTACCAACACTCCCACACCTTCCTCTGTTTCAGGTGGCTCTGGTCGAGAACTCTCGCCGGTCTCAGTACCGACCCGAGAAATAACCTTCAACTTGACCGTTCCAACGAATACGCCCGCGGAAGACCCTGTGTTCCTCACGATTATGGATTTCGCATCCGGGGTCACGGAGCGGGTACGGATGACGCAAATCGGCGATGGCACGTATGAGGTCAAAGCCAATGTTTTTGACAATGCAATGATTCGGTACACCTACGACCGCTTCGAATACAAGGGTGTGTGCTGCCTCGAAGAAACACTACGTGAATCGCTCGGAGAGTCTTTCAGGTTCCAGTATCGCTTTCTACTCACACAGCCTGATGTAACCACAGTCAATGATTCGATAGCGACATGGGCTGATCGAAGAATCCCTTACGAAGAGGGCCAAATTACAGGTTTTGTTATCGATTCACAAAGTGGTGAACCGGTGCTTGATGCCGATGTTTCGATCTCTGGAGTCCACGTTGCAACTCGCGTCGACGGGAGCTTTAAAGTTCCGCGGCTTCCAGCAGGCGAGCATTCAGTGATCGTTCACTCGAACACCGGCGATTTTAACCCGGTTCAAAAGATCGTGACTCTCGAGGCTGGTGGGACAGTTGCTGTCGATTTCACCATCACGAACACTCGTTTGGTTCCGGTGGCTTTCGACGTAACGCTGCCAGATACAACCCCGAAGGACGCATGGGTAAAGCTGGCAGGAAACATCTACTCGCTCGGTGGAAGAATTGGGCATCCGGGGCGCCCGTTGTCTCCCGACAACTATTTCATTCCACGGATTGAACGAGATGGAGACCGCGCATCGGCAAAGTTTATGCTCCCGGTCGGCGCGTTTATCGAATACTTCTACACAATCGGGCCGATCGGCTCAACTGACGAGACGGCCGAACAGGGTCGTCGTGTACGCAGAAGTTTTGTGGTTGGTGATGACGGAGATCAGCGAATCGACAACGTACAAAACTGGGCAAACGAGGGGTGGCCGCTCATTACGCTTCGGCTGATCCCACCGGTTGGAACACCGCCGAACACTCCTATCGCGTTGAATATGGGTCCGTCTTCGTGGATGGAGCCAAGAAGTGACGGAACATACACGACTGTCCTCGGCTCGGTTCCTCCCGGGGGGACGGTCAGCTACCGCTACCTGCTCGGTGACGAGTTCAACGGGGCAGATGGTTCTGAAGAAACTGTCGGTGGCCTGAGAACGATAACCGTGCCTGACAAAAGCGGAGAGGTCGTCGATGTAGTTACCCGCTGGGCCGGGCAGCGTGACCCTTCGGCTCGTCAAGAAAACGGCTCGCTCGCTGTAACGTTCCGGGTTTCGGTTCCACCTGAAACACCCGCAGACGCGAAGATATTCCTCGTTGGCAATCGTCCCGCGCTGGGCAGCGGGGTCGAGATGAAAGCACTCGAAACGAATCCGTGGATGTACGAAGCCGAAGTGGTGTTCGGTCATGACGGACGTCTCGCCTACAACTTCGAACTTCGGAGTGAAGGTGGAATCGAGACACTAACGAGAGAAATCGACACGAACTTCGATGGACAGGTTGTGAACGACTGGATCGTCCGTTGGCCGGGTATTTCGCCCTCGATTGCAGAACGAGATGGTTTCGTAAAGGGCTACTACCCACCCGACCTGTTCTCGAACGGCTACATTGCCCTTTCCGAATCAACTTATGCAAGGGCCCGCACCCACGAAGGCTCGGCTGTGGTCATTTCTTCAGTTTGGTCTTACGGTCAATCGCAACCGATTCCAACCCTTGAGTATCGGGGCGTACACGCTGGATCAGTTGCCACTCCACTGGAAGACATACTTCTACAGGCACGTATGGCGCGCGATGCCGGGCTCGAAATCTTCTTTGGACCGCAGTTCAACATGGAGCAGGCACCCGGTGGATTCGATGTCTACAACGGTCCGAAATCCGATGAGTGGTGGGTCGAGTGGCTGAAGCTGGCGGATGAAATGTGGACGTGGCAGGCGACCGTGGCCGAGATGATCGATGCCGAGTACATGATGCTGCCGGGCCCACTGTTTCATGTTTACGATCAGATAGATCGGCCCGATGATCATCCCACGATCCGACTGATCGAATCTGAACAGACACGCTTGATCGAAAAGGTAAGATCGATCTACTCGGGCACGATCGTGATCACGGGTAGCGCCGATCGTTACAAGTTCCCCGGATTAGCCGATTTCAACGGCGTAACGACCTATGACGTCGGAGTTCCACAGTTACCGTCCGGCTCGACTGTGGACGATTTCGTCGAATACTACGAAGGCAGGTTTGTGGAGCGTGTCGACCCGATTTTCGAGCGGTGGGGTAACCCGGTTTTCTTTTACACGATTCATGCACCTTCAATACCAACAGCCGATGATCCTTCTGGTGAGATCGGTCAGGCAACGGCACTTGAAGCCCTGTTCAGGGTGATCTCGTCTCGCCCTGAAATCATTGCGAGCCTTTCCTGGTCGTACAGCATGATCGACGCACCACTGATACCCGAGGATGGCGTTCGCGGTCGTATGGGAGAGGCCGTTCTTGCCAAGTGGTATGCGATCCTCGGTGGTTGAGCGACGCTTCAATTGGCGAACATTGACGATCAATCTGGTCTGATCCGTCCAAAGCGATGCGAATCGACTTCCCGAGGTATGCGAGGGATTCGACGGAGCTAATCATGCACTCGTGGCGTTGACCTCACCAGGCAAGAATGACGCCACGATGCCCCTCTACCCCACTTCATCGCTATCGGAAACTCAGATTAGAGCTTCGGGCGATACCGTTAGCCGGTTTCGAGTAGCGATAGGAACACGGTTGCCAGTCCCATGTACGCGGCGATCCCCGCAATATCGGTGACCGTCGTGAGGAACACAGCAGACGAGGCTGCGGGGTCAGCTTTGAGCGCTCGGAGTGTGAACGGGATCAGCACGCCTGAGAAAGCGGCGATAATCATATTCAGAAACAAGGCACCGGCAACGATTCCGGCAAGATAAACGTCGCCACGCCAGAGGAACACGACCCCGGCGATCACAGCCGCCACGACAATGCCCTGAGCGACTGCCAGCAATGCCTCGCGGATCAGTAGCATGCGTGCTTCGCTCGCCGCCGCATCTCCGATCGCCATCGACCGCACGATGATTGTTAGCGTTTGGGTTCCAGCGATTCCGGCCTGACCCATTACAACCGGCAGGAATACGGCGAGAATCGTGAGTGAGCTCAAAGTTTCGGTAAAAAGATTCAGCACGAACCCGGTGGCAAGCACCGTAGCCAAGTTGACCAGTAACCACGGCAGCCGAATCCGTACCGCACCACGTACTGAATCGATCGTTCTCGCATCACCGCGCACACCCAGCATCCTGAACATGTCTTCAGTTGCTTCAGACTCGACGACATCCACGAGATCTTCGATGGCAATTGAACCCTCGAGTCGGCCGTTCACATCGACAACAGGGATCGAACGAATCTCGTACCGTTGCATGAGCCGGGCTGCATCTTCCTGATCGGTACCGGCCTCCACTGAAACTACGTCGGCATTCATCACGTCTGCAACGGTCAATCCTGCCCGTGCGAAGACCAGATCTGGCAGATCGAGCACTCCGACAAGAACGCCTTCTTCATCGACTGCGAACAACTGACGCATATCCTCAGGATCAAGATTCGAATTTCTCAGGAAAGTGATCGCACGAGTGGTTGTCCAAGATTCACGAAGTGCGACGAACTCGGTCGACATGAGTCCACCAGCGTCGTCA
>JAJRZP010000134.1 GCA_024275195.1 Chloroflexota bacterium
CGCGGCGATAGGCCGATGAGAAGGATTACTCAGTTGATCACCTCGACCGAAGACGAACTGGGCATCTCGCGTCGAAGCACGCGTGCGTGCGCGCGTGCGTTCCCCTCAAATCCGATCCTCAGCAAAGGCACAAGATTTCAGAACAAGAGTGATCGTGGTTCCCGCCAACAACTACGCGAACTGCTCCACGGTTCGGCTAACGAGGAATCACTCTGAGCGAGAAAACTGCCGGTGCAGTCGACATTTTGAATCCAGATACAGGTCACCCAGACCCTCCCGAGAAGAGCGGTCCCGGCCTGTTCAGTATCCTGACGATTCGTGACTATCGATTGCTGGTTCTGTCGAATCTCGCCGTCTTCGCCGGATATCAGATCAGGAACATGGCGCAGGCGTGGATCGTTCTCGATAAAACGGATTCCGCCACTCTGATGGGACTGGTTAACGCCATGCCGGGAATCGCGATTATTTCGATGTCCCTGATAGGCGGCGCCCTCGCCGATCGTACCGAGCGCTGGCAACTGCTGTGGCGGACCAAACTTATTATTGCGTCGATGTCGCTGCTCACGGCGGTGTTGTTGACAACCGGCGTTTTCGAGTGGTGGCACCTGATACCGATATCGCTGCTTACCGGCTCAATGTTCGCTCTGCACAATCCGACAAGCCAGGCATTCGCAGTGGATGTTGTGGGCCGTGAACGACTGGTATCGGCCTCCAGCCTGAACACAGGAATATCGATGACCGCAACGATCGTCGGCCCCAGCGCCGGGGGTGCTCTCCTCCTCCTCGGGTTCGATACTGCGTTCTATGTGCTGACAGCTCTGTACGTACTTTCGGCGATCATGATTTTCCGAGTACGGAAACGACACGTGCCGGTACCGAGTGGAAGGAACATGATTTCTGACATTCGGGATGGTGTTGGCTACGCGTATCGCACGCCGATCATCCGGGCGCTATTGTTCGTGGGTATGGGCGCACTGTTCATGGGCATGAATCAGCCCGCGATTCCTGTGAAAGTTCAGGATGTGCTGGGACTGGGTGAGGTCGGTTATGGAGTGATGCTTGGCCTCAACGGAGTTGGCGCACTCATTGGAGCGTTCGTTTTATTCGTCATCGCCAGACACGTTCGTAAGGGTTATCTGGTGGTATTTGCCCTCCTGGTGTTTAACGCTTCTATCGGTCTTTTTGCCGTCGCGCCGAATGTGCTTATATCTGGAATCGCCATGACGACGATGGGTCTCGCTTTCGCCGCCTGGATGATCTCCGTTCCCGTTCTATTGCAAACTACCTCCTCAGAGGAGATGCGGGGCAGGGTGATGAGTCTGTACTTCATGACAGTTCTCTCGCATCAGTTGGGGTGGCTGATTGGCGGTGCGGGCATCGAGATGTTCGGAATTCAAACTACGCTGTTTATCGGCATCATCGGTGGTCTGGTGGTATCTGGTGCATCGATCATCCTGACTCCAGCGCTTTTAAAAGCACGCTAGCTGCCGGGTCTCAAAACCGGCGCTTGCTCAACTGCCCGACACAAACCAAATACCGAGCGACCCCGAGCATGACAGAATCGCCGACATGCTCGATCCCGAGACTACAAACAACGTACCGCAGCACCTCGGTACAGGCATCAACCCGTTTCGCGTGTTGCGGTACAGGGGCTACAAGTTCGTATGGTCTTCAGAAGCGCTCAGCCTGTGGGCGATCGAAATGGAAATCATCGTCCTTGCAATGTTCGTGTTGCGCGACACAGGCTCGCCGCTGCTCGTTGGCCTGATCGGGGCGCTGAAGTTTGCAGGAACCCTGCTCGGCCCACTGTACGGTCTAATGGTCGACCGATTCGATCGAAAGATCCTGTTGGTCTGGGTCAGGATATCCGGGGTCTTGCTCACGATAATTCTCACCGGCCTGATAGTTACCGACACACTCCAACTGTGGCACGCGTACGTAATTGTCACCGCTGGCAGTATGGTTCGGATGCTCGACCTCGTACTGATTCAGGCACTGACCGCTGACGCGGTGCCATCTCACTCGCTGCACAGCGCTATCGGGCTTTCGAGATCGACACTGGACGGTGCGCGCGTTGTTGGTTCTATCACAGGGGGTGCGATCTTCGAACTTCTTGGTTTGAACTGGGCATACGTGGCAATCTCGGTTCTGTACCTGCTGGCGACGCTTGCAGCGTTTAAGGTCGACCTGGGAGCAGCCGCGGTAAAAGTCGGCCCTGGTGGGATTCGGTCGGGGCTAAACGAAGGACTCCGCTACATCAGGCAGAGCGAACTACTGCCCGGGCTGATCTTCTTTTCCTTCCTTATCGAGTTTTCAGTCTTCCCTCTGGTGAACGGACTGATGACTGTGATTGGTGACGAGTTGTACGGGTTGGGGGGAACAGGAATCGGCATACTGGCTGCTGCTGCGTCTTTCGGTGCGCTCTCCGGTGCCCTGATACTTGGAATGAGGCAGAACGTAGCCAACCCCGGACGAATCATGATAATCGGGT
Source organism: Chloroflexota bacterium (assembly GCA_024275195.1). Taxonomy (GTDB): domain Bacteria; phylum Chloroflexota; class Dehalococcoidia; order Lucifugimonadales; family Lucifugimonadaceae; genus Lucifugimonas. The sequence goes on from JAJRZP010000134.1 coordinate 2,492, forward strand.
CGGCATCGTGGCACGTCCTGATGCTCGCCCTCGCCCTCACCCCGCCCCTATGGCTTTTCGTTGTGTTGCTGCTTCTATGGGGGTTCAGCGGTGGTACGACATTCGTGGCAATGGTCGTGGGCCTGCTGCGTGCGGCGCCTGCTGAAACCCGAGGCCGGGTTATGGGTATTCGTTCCCTCGGAATTTACGGGCTACCGTTAGGGTTGCTGCTCGGTGGGTGGATCTCTGAGGAGGCCGGTTCTGCCGTAATGCTGGGAACTCTTGGTGGCATCGGGCTCTCAGCGACATTTCTGGCGGCGTACAGATGGCCGGCCCTGCTCCGTAGGCAACCGATGGGTGACAGAGAATTTCGTACATGATGAACCTCCCTGATTTTTCGATCGGAACTCCAAGTGCCGTCGCGCTCGATCTTGACGAAACGACGTTGAATTCAAATTCGCGTTTAGGGGAGAGAACGCGTACTGCAATTCATGCCGTGCACCGGCTCAACCTTCCAATAATCATTGCAACGTCAAGGCCCGAGCGCGTACTGCCAACACTGGTTGGCGATGACATTCTTCAAATAACTTCTCTTGTCCAGATGAACGGCACCGTCGCCACCGGTAATGCCGGGCTATCAGGTTCGCAAAAGCACCAGATCGATCTCGAAGATGCCCTTCGCAGTTGGAATCTGACGACCGCTCGGGCGCCGTGGGCGCGCATGACGCTCGAGATCGATGGAATTCGATTCGCGGTGAACCACGACGATGACATAAATGAACTATGGGCATTCAACACGGCAACACCGACGATGGTGGTGTCGCTAGAAGAAGCCATGCAGAGCGCCCCCGTGAAGGTCTCGATTAACGGCTTGGATCGAAATCTGGAGGAGCTGGCAGGCATTTTGGAAAGTCAACTATCTGATGAGACCGTTGTTTTTCGCGCGGCAAACGAGCGGTTCTTAAATGTCGTGCCGAAACGAGCGAGCAAGTCCGGTGCAATAGAGGTTCTCCTCGACAACGCCGGTATCTCGCTTTCCGATGTTTTATCGTTCGGTGATGACCACGTGGATATCGACCTCATCCGTGATTGCGGATGGTCGGTTGCAGTCGACAATGCTATCCCTGAGATCAAATCGATGGCGAGGTATCAAACCACATCAAATGACGATCACGGCGTTGCCATCGTGCTTGAACGACTCGTCGCGGCGCTTACGTAGATGAGATTTCGTCCAAAAGGGATCGCCGTTCTTGCCGACGTGCAATTTCGCGCCCTTGTGGTTAGCCAGGCGACGTTCGATCTGGGCATATTCATGCGAACTGCGGCGAACTCGTGGGTTATTTTCGAGCTGACCCAGTCGCAGTTGTGGATCGGGCTGGTCGCCGGAGTCAGGGCGATACCAATCCTGTTTTTCGCGTTGATGGGCGGGGTGATATCCGACAGGTTCGGCCGTCGAAACCTGATGATTGGCTCAGGGGTTCTCATCGCCGCAGCTTCGGCGGCAACGGCGTTTCTCATCTCGAATGATCTCCTTGTCGCGTGGCACATGATCGCTGTATCGGTTATCGGAGGAATCGGTGGGGCACTTTACGGGCCTGCCTTCTATGCGTTAATCGCGGACATAGTCCGGTCTGATCGGCTGGCGAACGCGAATGGCGTACTTTCGGTGGCACAGACAACCGGCGAAATGCTGGGGCCTGTGATAGTTGGCTTCGTAATTGCGGCATCAGGGGCCCACACGGTGTACTGGCTGGTGGTGGGCGGGAACATGTTCGGGCTGATGCTGCTGCTGCGTGTGAACGAGCCCCCACGCCCGAAGGCTTCGTCTGAAGAGTCGGAACCATCGTTTGTTAATCAGATTATGGAGGGGTTGAAATTCGCCCGCAGAACGCCACCACTACTCTGGCTGATGCTACTGGTCATGGCACAGAATCTGTTCGGTGTGGCGATCTTCGCTCTAATGCCGGTGTATGCTCAGGATATTCTCGATATCGGCCCCACCGGTTTCGGTCTGATGGGTGGGGTGTTCGGCGCGGGAATGCTGGTCGGGGCGGTGTTCGTATCGCTGTTCGGAATTCATCATCGCCACGCCTACGTGATGCTCGTCATGGGTATCTTCTGGGACATCGGGATGGTTGTGTTCGGCATCTCGCGGTCCGTTCCGTTGAGCCTGAGTGTGCTGTTCGTCATGGGGTTAGTTGCGATGCCGTGGGTGACTGCGGTACTGACGATGTTCCAGCAGGCGGCAACTGAGAAAATGCGCGGCCGCGTGATGAGCCTCTACGTGATAGCCATGAACACGTTCCCGCTGGGATGGTTGTTCGGCGGTGCGGTTGCCGAATGGCTCGGCAACGAAGAGGCTCTCGTTATCAGCGCGTTGCTGGGCACACCGGTTGCTGCAATAGCTCTGCTTTCGTCGAAAGAACTCAGGCAGGCATAGATGCGATTCGCGCCGACTCGGACGAGGCTGCATGCTGCGATCAGCCGGGTGATCAAACTCGTCAGCGACCCTTCGAACTTAGATATCAAGCCCGTCGAACAGGTCGGACTCGATTATTCCTTCGGCACCATCGGCCACCGGCGGATCAACACGGATGAAGTGATCGCTGGCGAGGAACTCGTCTTCCAAATCGGGGGATGGCATACGGTCGAGCGGCGAGTACTGAGTGCGGTGCACCGCTATCGCTTTGCGCCTCGTATCGGTGTATTCGGAAGTGTCCAGACGCGTGGTGATCCGTTCGTCGGCAACACCCATCTTTTCGGGATCCATCTTCGCCATATCGGAATCTGGGTCTACCACAGTTAACACCTTGAACCACTTCCGCATCATCGAACGGGGAAAGGCATGGTAGTACAGCTTCGAAGGCTTCCACGGTTCTAGAGGTGAACCTGGGTAAGAAGGGTCGCCAGCGGCAAAATAGGCCCGGGTGGCAGCCTCTGACGCACGGATGTGATCGGGATGCCCGTAGCCGCCACCTTCGTCAAATGTGAATATGACCTGCGGCCTGAGTTCGCGGATAGTGTCGACAACTTTCGCCACGACCTCATCTATGGGAACCCTGATGTAGGCGTTCGGGTGATCGTTGTCGGGTGTGTCAGCCATTCCCGAATCCCGGTAGCCGTAGAGGATGCTCTTCTCCACTCCCATGATTTTTCCAGCATCGTAGTACTCTTGCTCCCTGACGGCTGACAGCGTTTCAGGAGTCGCGCCCGAACCTCTGGCGATCTCACCAACATCCCCGCGGGTCGCACACGCAGTGTAGACCGACGCGCCTTCGGCGGCGTACTTGATCAGGGCCGATCCAGAACCGAACGTTTCGTCGTCGGGGTGTGCAACCACGCAGAGGAGCCGCCGACCTGAACTTTCTCGAGCCGAGTTCGAAATTACCAATTGGCGCCCCGTTGTTGTTGTCTGCATGCAGAAAAATAGGTTGAACAACCTCGATTTAATGTTTGGACGTAGCGAAGTTGCCTCATCAAGAATACTATCGCCCTCGTCCTTACCAACAGCAATTCATTCGCCATCGCTCGATGCGACTGATCCTCTAAAGAAAACAAAGCTGGCTTCCATCATGAAAATTACTAAAGTGACTCCCCTGATGTTGGACCGGTATCTCCTCGTGCAGGTAGAAACCGACGCCGGAATTACCGGACTCGGCGAATCGGGAGCCTGGGGGTTCCTTGAGGCTTCACAGTCCGCAATAGAAAAGTTCGGTCGGTACCTCGTGGGAGAAGACCCGCTCCGCATCGAACATCACTGGCAGTACATGTACCGCTTCTCGCACTTTCGTGGTGCGGCAATTATGGGTGCGTTAAGCGCTATAGACATCGCCCTGTGGGACATCATGGGCAAGCACTTCGACACACCGGTGCACCAACTACTGGGAGGCAAGGCCCGCGACAAGGCACGCGTCTACTATCACGTGTTCGGCGATACGACTGACGTGCTCACGGAAGGAATCGTCGACGCGAAAGAGCGTGGATTCACGGCTGTCGGTCATCTGACTCCGTTCCTCGATGAAGAACGTGACGTCCCATATTTCAAAACCCACGCCGACAAAATTGGCGACGCCATAGAAACGGTACGTGGGTACCGGAACGCCGTAGGCACGGGTGTCGATCTCTGTATCGAAATTCACCGTCGGATGACCCCTACAGAGGCGGTCCAACTCGGCATTGGCATCGAAGAGTTTCATCCGTTCTTCTTCGAGGACCCGGTGACTCCCGACAACTTCGACGAGATGGCTTATGTCGCCGACAAGATCAACATCCCGATCGCAACTGGTGAGCGCTTCACGTCGATCTGGGAGTTTGAGATGGCGCTCTCGCGAAACGCCGTGCAATACATTCGACCGGACGTGTGCCTGGTTGGTGGCATTTCGGGAGCTCGTAAGATCGCCGCGCTGGCCGAGGCACGGCACGTCGGTGTTGTTCCGCATAATCCCCTGTCGCCAGTATCGACTGCAGCGTGCCTCCAAATCGCAGCCACAGCCCCAAACTTCGCACTTCAGGAATACCCGATCGGCGAAGATGTAGCACCGAAGACCAACATGGTTACCGGAATGGCGCAGCACGACGGCAACGGCTACCTCGTAATATCCGACGAACCGGGCATCGGCCTTGAGCTAAAACCGAACGCCGCAGAGATGTGCCCGGAAAAGCCACGAGAAGTGATCACCCGACTCCACGCCGACGGCAGCGTGATCGATCAGTAAGATCGCTGATCACAACTGAAAATTGCAAAAAAAGGCCCTCGGCGTCGCCGAGGGTTTTTACTTCTGTTTCGAGCATAGCACATAGGCCTATCTTGACTGCAAGTCCGCACTGAGGGGTACCGTCGAGCCACGCCTCCCGTGGTGCTCAATTACATACATCGTCACAAAGCGATTGGTAGAGGGTAAGTCGTGGCGAAACCAACAGTCGTGTTAATCGGAGGTCCCTCGACTACCTCGGGAAATCGTGAGAAGACGCGGGGCGCGTTGATGCAGTGTCCATGACCCTTCGACTGGTTCAGGATACACTGTCGCAAAGTCAGACTTGAGTACGTTTAACGCCGGGTGCCTTCTTCGGATCGAGACTTGCGTGATGAGCCAACCCACATCACTATCCGATTTCCCGAGGAATTCGAGGGATATCGCGGCATACGGCGTTCATTTTGGGCTGATATCGCACGAACCCCGTACCAGGTTCCTCGACTTCGAAGCCTTCGCTCGGGACGCGTAGTCGCGTAGTACGGAACGAGGCCGCTACCCGGCCACGTGCGCTTATCCGGTGATACCGGTCGGCTGAACTCTACTGTGCGACCTCGATTGATCTTGATTCTCTGATAACAACTACCCGAATCTGACCGGGGTAGGCGAGGGTCTCCTCGATCCTCTGCACAATATCGCGTGCCAACGCTGCTGCGGTGATGTCGTCGACATTGTCCGGGTCGACCAGTACACGAACCTCTCGTCCTGCCTGTATTGCGAAAACACGTTCAACGCCCTCGAAGCCTCTTGCAACTTCTTCGAGTGCCTCGAGCCTCTTGATGTAGTTCTCTATCGTGTCGTGTCTTGCACCGGGACGAGCCGCGCTGATCGCGTCAGCGGCGGCCACGAGGAACGACTCGACCGTCGTCATTTCACGGTTGTGATGTTCTCGAATTGCGGTGACAACACGGTCTTTCTGGCCGTAACGCTTTGCAACATCGGCACCGATCTCGGCATGTGGCCCATCGACCTCGTGCGTGAGTGCCTTGCCGATGTCATGGAGGAACCCTGCAGACTTCGCTACCTGAGGATTTGCCCCGATTTGTGCAGCGAGCATCCCCGCGACGAGTCCGACCTCAACAGAATGCTGAAGAACGTTTTCGCCGTAGCTATAACGGAATTTTAATCGGCCGACCAGCTTAACGAGTTCGGGATGCAGCCCTTTTACATCGGCATCGAACATGGCCTTTTGTCCGGCTTTACGGACCGTTTCGTCGACCTCCGTACGTGCCTTTTCAACTGATTCTTCAATGCGAGCGGGGTGAATCCGTCCATCCTGAATCAGCCGGTCAAGCGCAATTCGTGCAACTTCGCGCCGGATCGGATCGAAGCAAGAGATCGTGATCGCCTCGGGCACGTCATCGATTATCAGGTCGACTCCAGTCGCTGCCTCGATCGCCCTGATATTCCTGCCTTCGCGACCGATCAGCCGACCTTTCATCTCGTCATTCGGCAACGATATGCTGGTTACAGTTGCTTCCGAGACGACTTCAGCCGCGAGTCGTTGCATACTCGCAGCGAGAATTACTCGAGCTTTATCGTCAGCCTCATCCTGTGCCTCTAGTTCTGCATCCCTGTAGCGGCGTGCTAGTTCGAACTGGATATCTTCCTCAGCCTGATCGAGAAGTTGTTGCCTGGCATCGGCTACAGATAGACCCGAAACCGATTCGAGTCGCTCTCCAGCCTGTCGTCTCAACTCTTCGATCGCCGCTTTATTTTCGGCGAGTTCGCTTCGTTGTTCCGAAAGTCCAGATTCGAGTTTGTTAAGTGAATCTGTCCTGCTTTGCAAAGTTTCTTCTCTTGCTTCGAGACGACTTTGCTGGCGTTGTATTTCTAACTTCTGCTCATTGAGCTTCGCTTCTGCATCGGTACGTACTTGAAGCGCCTGCTCCTTGGCGTCGAGAAGTATCTCCTTGCTGCGAGCGTTGGATCTGCGCATTTGCTGTGCAGATGCTTCTTCGACTGCTCGCTGTGATTTCGCCGAAAGGATGTTGTGGAGTTGGAAGCCCAGTCCGCTTCCGACCACAACCGCAACCAGGGCCACCAGGACGGCTATCAGGATGGTTTCCATCCTTGCCCTCCTGAGCCATTGGGTATTTATTTTTTAGTTTGCTATGAATTTTTGTGCGCTAAACGAAACGAATCGTCTTGGCGCGTGTGTGAATGGTAAGTTCCCGCGGGTTTTCGTGCAAGGCATTGAACTGGAAATCCAGTTCAACCTGCATAGCCGATTCAATAAAAAACGCCGCAACCAATGGCTGCGGCGTTTTTGTGATCAATTGTGATGGCAACCGGATCAGGCGGTCTACTCCTCCTCGCCGGAGCCTCCGTCGTCGGAGCTTTCGACAGCATCTTCGCTGTCTTCGCCTTCAACGCCCTCTTCACCTTCAACAGCTGCGACGAGGTCTTCATCGGCAGTCACACGTGGCGGCTGGACCCAGGCGATACGATCATCTGGTGAACCGGCAAGCGTTACACCGGCGGGAAGTGGTACTTCACCGGCGAGGATAGACGAGTCGATTTCGGCAAGACCCGAGCAATCGACAATAATTTCGTTCGGCACATCAAACGGCTTCGCTCGAACAAGAATATCGAACGAGCCCTGTGTAACCACGCCCGCACCACCGGCAGTGCCTGGGGCGTCTTCCTGTCCGACGAGCGTGATCGGAACCGGGGTTTCAACTTCCTGCTGGATGTCTACACGCTGAAAATCAACATGCTGAATATCTCCAGAAACTGCGTGACGTGCGATCTCCCGCACGATAGTCACGGTTTCCTTACCGCCTACAACCTTGAGCGTGACCGGCGTTGTCCGGCCGGCAGCCCGAAGTGTGGAGCGAAGTTCAGTTTCAGCGGCTTGAAGCGACTCAGAATCTTCGTTTAGGCCGTAAAGGTGAATGGGAGTGATCCCCTGTCGCCTGAGTGCTCGGTTTTTCTTGCCAAATGCTGTCCGAACCTCAGCCTTGAGTGTTATCGCATCCATTGCGATCGTCTCCCATGTTTCTGGATTGGGGACCGAAAACCGGTCTTACCTGTGGTTAAAAGATATAAAAACAATCTCGTGCGCCAGAGTGAAACTCTTGTTTGCACAGCCGTTAATCGTATCACGCAACATGAGTTTCGTACTCAAGGTTGATTGCGTGAGTCGGCAACATCGCTGGCAAGGATCTAAAGTCGACTCTTCAGGTCAGGAAACGGTTCCTGATGATATGATTTACAGGCACGAAAGTCCTGAGTTCGGTTCGAACTGGACTTGATTCAGATGTGAACGATACTGATGCGTTGAGAGTTTGACCTTCGCATCGTACGCCGGTCGTTGGAGATCCAGTCATGCTTGTGCCGATGAAGGTGGATTACGGGGTTAGGACCCTTGTCTATCTCGCGCAAAAGGATAATGCGACGTTCACCTCCACATCTGACATCGCTCGTGCTCAGCACATTCCTGAACCCTACCTGCTACGAATTTGCTCAGAATTGCAAAAATCTGGGCTTATCGAATCACGCAGGGGCCCTCAGGGAGGCCACAAGCTTGGCAAGGCCGCCGAATCGATATCCGTGAGTGATGTTGTGAACTCGGTCGATTACTCTTTAGCCCCGATCGACTGTGTCGAAGAGCCTGACGGCTGTAGGCTCTCTGGGGCTTGTTCGCAGCGCGAGCTCTGGAGTGATGTCGAAGCGATGCTGCTAGAGCACTTGAGCAAAGTGAAGATCAGTGAACTGAAGAACCAGCAGATACAGATGGTATCGGCGGTTCCAGTGCAAACAAACTTCTAGAGCAAGAGCCTGAAATTAGGCTGCATCTGGAACACTCGATCTGAATCTAATTGCACAATTAGCTGCTTGAATCCGTGGTTTGATGCGTTGTGCCAGTACTTGTGTGGCAATGTGCATCAAGGTGCGGAGTAGAATTCATAGGTATTGCCCCGGTCGATCTCGATAAGTGCATTGCATTTTCGTTTCAATCGACCGGCCAGAACGTTATAAGAGGAAAATTTAGGGACATGGCACAGACCAACGGCTTCACGCCGCTAACGCCAGGGCAGGTGCAACGTTACAGTCGCCACCTGATCATGGATGGTGTTGGCAGCGTAGGCCAACGAAAGCTGATCGATTCCAAGGTGCTGATCATCGGCGCGGGTGGGCTTGGCTCACCGGTGGCGTTGTATCTGGCACTTGCCGGAGTTGGAACCCTCGGTATTGTTGATTTCGACACTGTGGACGTTTCCAATCTTCAACGTCAGATACTGCACACCGATGCAGATGTCGGTCGGCCGAAGGTGATTTCCGCAAAGGAAACAATCAATGCGCACAATCCGGAAGTTAACGTCATCCTCCACGAGGAACCGATCAACTCCGAAAACGCGATGGACATCATCCCCAACTACGACATCATCGTGAACGGGGCCGATAATTTTGCAACTCGGTACCTTGTAAACGACGCCGCCTTCCTTGCCGGTAAGCCGCTTGTGGATGGCGCCATTCTGGTTTTCGATGGCCAGGCGACCACGTATCAGCCCGGGCAGGGTTGCTACCGCTGCATGTTCCCCGAGCCGCCACCCCCGGGCGAAGTCCCAAACTGTGCAGAAGCAGGAGTAATTGGCGCGCTTCCGGGTCTGGTCGGTTCGATCCAGGCGTTAGAAGTCATCAAGCTCGCAATGGGTGTGGGCGAAACTCTCAGCAGCCGAATGCTGTTGATTGACGCGTTGACTATGGATTTCCGCGAGATAAAGATTCGTCGAAATCCTGATTGCAAACTTTGCGGAGACAATCCGGAAGTAACAGAATTGATCGATTACGAGATTTTCTGCGGCATCCTGCCTCCAGCCTCAGTAGAAGAGCAGATGGTGCCGGCCGATTAGTCGGTCGGCACTACGCCACTCGATGCCCGCTTTAAGGCAACAATAAGACGAGTCAAAACTCCTTACGAAAGAAATTTTTCTTGGCCTCAACGTTTGTCGCGCCGTTAACCGCGGTGAAATCAGATGCACTGAACGCCATCGGCAACACGCCGCTGGTGGATGTCTCGATCCTGAGTCCCGACCCGAAGATCAAAATTTACGGCAAGCTCGAATCGGTTAACCCGACGGGCTCCGTAAAAGATCGCGCCGCTCGTTCGTTGATCCAGACTGCCGAAAGCGAGGGTCGTATCAAGCCCGGCGACACGATTTTGGAGCCGACCTCGGGTAACACAGGGCTAGGCCTAGCGATGATCGGACGAATCAAGGGCTACAAAGTCAAAGTTGTGATGCCAGCCAGCGTCCCACCGGAGCGAGTGAACCTTCTTGAAGCATTCGGCGCAGAGGTGATACTGTCGCACGCCGACAAAGGCACCAACGAGTCGATTCTCATGGCGAAACGAATTGCCGAGGAGAATCCTTCCTACTTCATGCCCTTCCAGTACGGGAACCAGGCGAATCCAAACGCTCACTACACAACGACCGGCCCGGAGATCGTTCGCGACATGCCGGATGTTGATGCCTTTGTTGCTGGCCTCTGAACAGGTGGAACTCTGATGGGTGTTGGAAGAGCGCTTCGAGAACACAACCCGAACGTAGAGATCATCGCAACTGCACCGCACCCCGACGACAAGGTGCAGGGCCTGCGATCTATCGAGCATGGCTTCATCCCGCCGATTCTCGATCTCGACAAACTTGATGGTCGAATACTCGTCGAGGGCGAAGAGGCGTTTTACTGGACCCGCAAGTTGCTGACCGACGTTGGCTACTTTGTCGGCGTCTCGTCTGGGGCGACATTTGCTACGGCCCGCAAGTTAGCGCAAAAATGGTCCAGAGAAGGACGCACTGGCAAGATTGTTGCAATGTTTGCTGACGGCGGCTGGAAATACCTTTCAACCGGGATATACAGCGAAGATTTCGAGTTCAAGCAATCGGAAATCGAAGGCAAAACATGGTGGTAGCCGCCTGAGCCAACAAAATAACGTTAGTATCACGACCCCCAACCGGTTCTGGTTGGGGGTCTTTTTGAAACCGATGGTTTATTTTCGAGGGCAAAGGCAATTGGCAGACAATTCTTTGGGATCATTGCAACGCACAGAACTTGTTTATAAAACGGCTCGTGAACAGGCAAAGCTAGTTGCCGATGGCGAGATTTCGTCTGAAGAGTTGGTCGGTGCACACCTTGCACAGATAGATGCCATTAATCCGACCGTAAATGCGATCGTGACTCTGGTTGGTGACTCCGCACTTGAGCAGGCACGTGAGGCCGACCGGATCAGAAGTGCTGGTGGCGAACTTGGTGTGTTACATGGGTTGCCGATAGCAATCAAAGACCTTCAGAACACAGCTGGGATTCTCACAACTCAGGGCTCACCCATTTACAAGGATCACGTTCCCACCAGCGATGCATTGATCGTAGAGCGCGTGAAAAACGCCGGTGCAATAGTTATCGGCAAATCGAACACACCGGAGTTTGGTGCGGGTTCGCAGACGTTTAATGCCGTGTTCGGAGCGACTAAGAATCCGTATGACCTGAACAAAACCTGCGGAGGAAGTTCAGGTGGGGCAGGAGTTGCCCTGGCGACCGGCATGGTTTCGATTGCGACTGGTTCCGACCTCGGCGGCTCGCTCAGAAACCCGGCAGCATGGTCGAACGTCGTCGGCATCCGCCCGGCCCCCGGTCGAGTGCCAGCAGTCAATGGCGACCTGGGATGGTCAACCCTGTCGACCGATGGCCCGATGGGGCGGACAGTTGACGATGTGGCTTTGCAATTGAGCGTGGTGGCTGGGGATGACATCAGATCGCCGTTATCGCTTCGAGAGGACGCAACGGGCTATGCCGGGTCGCTTGAGCGGGATTTCAAGGGCGTTCGGATCGCGTGGAGCAAAGACCTCGGCGGGCGACCAATCGATGCCGAGAACAGTCGAGTGACCGAGTCGCAGAGGTATGTACTGGAAGATATCGGATGCATTGTCGAAGACGACGAGCCCGATCTTTCGAGTACGGATGAGATCTTCCAGTCGCTCCGTGCTTACAGCTTCGGAATCAAGCATGAAGCCCATCTTCGTGACCACCGGGACAAGATGAAAGAGACCGTCATCTGGAATGCCGAGCAAGGGTTGAGACTGTCGGCAATCGATGTTGCCCATGCAGAGCGATTGCGTACTCGACTCTGGGAGCAGTTGACGATTTTCTTCGAAAAGTACGAATTCCTCGCACTTCCTGTCACATCGGTTCCGCCTTTCTCGATCGAGGACGAATATGTGAGCGAGATCAACGGTGTTGAACTTGAAACTTATCTCGACTGGATGTGGCCGTGCTACACGATTTCCGTAACCGGGCTTCCAGCGATATCAGTACCTGCTGGCTTCACCAACGATGGGCTACCGGTTGGATTGCAGCTTGTTGGTCGACCCCGAGACGAGATGGGACTTTTACAACTGACCAGTGCCTTTGAGGGTCAGACTAATTTCTGGAAGCAGCGACCGGGAGTGGTTGGATAGGGATAGCACCGGGGAGCAAGGCGTGATTCTGCGGGTCAGCAACCATCGGAAATTCAGATCGTAGCGTAGTGGAGTAGAGGGATCGCGCGGCAAACGAGCGTTCCTGCAAGCTGGAAACATGCAGCTATTCGTTTGACTGTAGACCGAGCAGTTGCAGTCGGCTCTGGAGGTCCCTCGAATACCTCGGGAAATCGAGGGTTGGCTATTCCGAGTGGAGTGGTGCGTACCATCAGTGAGGCGCAGCGAATATGCGAGGCTAAAGCCGAGGAAGCAGCAACATGGATCTCAAACTTCTGGGTAAGCGGGCAATTGTTACCGGCGGTAGCCGTGGAATCGGTAAAGCGATAGCTCGTACCCTTGCCGAAGAAGGTGTGTCGGTCGTGATCGCCTCACGTGGAAAAGAAGCCCTCGACGCAACCGCTGAAGAACTTTCCGACGAGACGGGCTCGGCCGTTGCCGGAATCACGGTCGACACTGGTTCGGACGAAAGCGTCCGCGAGTTGATTGTGAAGGCGACGGAAATCCTCAGGGGCATCGATATTCTTGTGAACTGCGCTGCTCGTCCGGGTGGTCAGAGTACCGTTCCGACACTGGCGAGTGTTACCACCGAAGAGTTTAACGATCATATGAATGTGAAGGTGATGGGATACCTGCGTTGTGCCCGAGAGATTGCCCCAATCATGATCGAGCAGGGATGGGGTCGGATAATCAACATTTCTGGGTTGGCGTCCCGCAGCAGCGGCGCCGTGGTGGGGTCGATGCGCAACGTGGCGGTTTCGGCAATGACCAAGAATCTGGCGGATGAGCTTGGGCCTCACGGAGTGAATGTCACTGTGGTTCATCCGGGCCTAACCCGTACGGAAGCGACTGCAGGCGTTATCGCAAACCGCGCAGCAGACGACGGTGTGAGCGAGAAAGAGATTGAGCGTCGGATGGAGCAGGGTAACTCTGCTCGGACCATAATCGATGCCACTGATATCGCCTACGTCGTCACGATGTTGGCATCTCCGCTGTCGATCGCGATAAACGGCGACGGTATCGCAGCCGGCGGCGGGGTCGGAACGGCTATCTACTATTAGCTGTTAGCTGTAGTTCCCACGTAGGTTGTTGAAAGAATTCGCTCTGTCGTAAGAGACAACTCGGTCGGTTCGTGTCGGCACCGGTCGATCTACAAGTATGATTGTCTGTCTCTGGCGCGATGGTTCTCATCTTTGCGCCGAAACTCGACAACCAGCCCGCTGTTCACACAGAAAGTACCACGGAGAAACCCGCCAGATGACCAAGCTCGCTGCCAACCTTTCGATGATGTTCAACGAGGTTGATTTCCTCGACCGATTTGAAGCGGCGGCAAGAGCGGGATTCAGTGGTGTTGAATACCTGTTTCCATACGACTTTCCTGCCGATCAGATCAAAGAGAAACTCGATCAGAACAATCTCACACAGGTGCTTTTCGACTTTCCGGCGGGTGACTGGGATGCCGGTGACCGTGGCTGTGCTTCGTTTCCAGACCGAGTCGGTGAGTTTCAGGATGGCGTAGGTCGAGCGGTCGAGTATGCAAAGGTGCTGGGCTGTGATCGCCTCACCGTGCTGGCGGGCAAGGCGATTTCTGGAGTGGACGCCTCGAAGATGCGGGAGACATTGATCGATAATCTGAAGTTTGCTTCAGACGCAGTTTCCGGTACCGACATCACTGTTTTGCTCGAAGCAATCAACACGATCGATATTCCCGGATACTCGGTGTTCCGCACCAACCAGAGCAGAGCTGCTGTTGAGGCCACCGGTGCCGACAACGTGAAGGTTCAGTACGACATCTACCACATGCAGATCATGGAAGGCGATGTGACGCGGACCATCGACGGAAACTTAGACGTAATTGGCCATTTCCAACTTGCCGACAATCCCGGGCGTCATGAACCCGGTACCGGTGAGATCAACTACGATTTCCTGCTGCCTCATATCGATTCGACCGGCTATGACGGCTGGGTCGGTTGCGAATACGCTCCGGCTGGCGACACAGTTGCCGGGCTCGGCTGGGCAGCGAAGTACCTGTAGCTCGATCGGCTCGTGAAGTTCGCGAGAGGCCAGATTAATTTTTGGAAATTCCGTCCGAATACTTCCAACGGTAAACGGTACGGGTGGAATACGCGTGACTGATTTGTGTAAAGGGACTGTGGATGCCAAAGCTCGAAGCCAACTTGCAGTGGATGTTCAATGAGTACGATCTGATTGATCGGTATGACGCCGCGGCGCGGGCCGGGTTCAGGGGCGTTGAGCTTCAGGCACCGTATTCGTTGGAAATAGACCAGATAGTTGAACGGCTTGAACGGAACAGCCTTAAACACATCATAATCAACTCGCCGGTGAGCGATCCCGAGACCGGGATCAACAATATTATCCTTCGTGCCGATCGCAAAGATCTCTACAAAGAACGTACGGCACAGGCCGTGGAGTATGCCGGTGGCCTCGGATGTATCGGTGTGAACATTGGAGTGGGGCCTGTCGATACCGTCGATCCAGAAGAGGCACGGGCAACACTTATCGAAAATATGCGTCACGCCGCCGAAGAGTTGGGCAAAATCGGAGTCGTGGCGCTGGTTGAGGCGATCAACACCAGAGATCAGCCAGGCTTTTTCATAAACACCACCCGGCAGGCCCTTGATGCCATTGCCGAGGTGAACCACCCGAACCTTGCTGTGCTGTACGACTTTTATCACATGCAAATCATGGAGGGCGATCTGGCGATGACGGTGAGGGAGAACCTCGCATCAATCAAGCACATCCAGATTGCCGACAATCCCGGCCGTCACGAACCGGGTACCGGCGAGATCAACTACGATCACCTGCTGCCGTATCTCGATGAGATCGGATACGAAGGATGGGTCGGTTGCGAGTACGGTCCGAGTGGAAATACGGAACAGACACTTGGCTGGGCAACGACCTGGCTTTAGTCTGAATTGATCAACTTTAAGATCCTGTTGCCCGAGGCGCCCGGATGAGCACACAAGACATAACACCGTTCGACAGTGAAGATGCCGACTTACGCGCAGATATTCGGCGAATGGGCGACATGCTCGGTAAGACGCTGCGAAGTCTGTGGGGTGAAGAGTTGTTTGCGATGGTCGAGTACATTCGTGCCTCGACGCGGACACTGCGCGATTCTCCTAACCCGGAATTGCGTGAAGAGTTGATTCGTAAACTCGATGATTCTTCCCTCTGGATGGTTATTCGAACCGTTCGAGCATTTACCAGTTATTTTCATCTGGCGAACGTCGCCGAACAGCACCACCGAATCGAGTTCAAGGGTGTGGCTGGTGCTCGACGCGAGTGGCTTGAGGAGGCATTCGATCGAATTCGTGCAGCGAACACTCCGGTCGAAGAGATACGCGACGTTATTGATCGTTTGGAAGTCCGACCCGTTTACACTGCCCACCCGACCGAAGCCGCCCGCCGTTCAATCTTGAACAAACTTCGCCGGGTCGGCGAACTTCTGGGCGAGCGGTCGAACCCTCGTCTGCTCGAATCGGAAACGAGAAGGATAGACCGACGCCTGTCCGAAGTTGTCGAAGAGATTCTGCAAACAGACGAGTTGCGACATACGAGGCCCAACCCAACCGACGAAGCTCGCAACATCATGTACTACATGGAGGATATGTTCGGGTTTGCCGTCGCCGAGGTTGAAGAAGCGCTCGACGATCAGCTGGAGACGTTCGGTATCTCAAGAACCCCAACCGACCGATCGCTGCGATTCGGCACCTGGGTCGGCGGTGACCGAGACGGCAACCCCAACGTCACACACGAACTGACCCGACAGATTCTTGATCTTCAGCACGAACGAGCACTCAAGCTATTCGCACCCGCCGTAGCTTCACTGGCGCAGACGTTGAGCCAGTCGACTCGAATTGTCGAGATCAGCGATGAGCTTGTTAAATCACTGGAGAAGGATCGTGCCGAACTCCCGTCGGTCTGGGATGAGTTCTGGAATCTCGATGAAGACGAACCTTACCGGCTCAAATGTGCGTTCATATATGAGCGTCTTCTCAATGGCATTGCAGCAGCAGAAGGCTCGACTGAAGCCGGGCCGATGTACTCAAATGTCGAGCCTCTACTCGCCGATCTACAGTTGATGTTGGATTCGCTCGAACAAAACGAGAGCAGCGCTTCGGCAAACGGCGAGGTGCGTCGTTTGATGCAGCGGATCTCTGCGTTTGGCATGACCCTCGCGACTATGGATATACGTCAGCATGCCGACGTTACTGGAACGACAGTCAATGAACTGATCGATAGAGTCGACTCGATTGAGGGTGGGTTTGGAAGCCTGTCAACGAGCGAGCGATCTGCCCGATTAGTCGAAGAACTAAACTCTAAAAGAGTTCTTAGCTCGCGAGCGGCATCGTTCTCGGCGTCGACTACCGAGATACTCGATCTGGTCGATACAGTGCGGCAGGCACAGGATGCTTATGGCGATTCGGTGATCGAAAGCTGGGTGGTGGCGATGACGCGAGACATCGACGATCTCCTCGCGGTACTTGTGCTGGCTAAAGAGGCCGGATTGGTTGCGCCAGATGAAGGCATTTCACGCCTCTCAGTTGTTCCTCTGTTTGAAGAGATAGAAGACCTTCGACGCAGTCATGAAGTGATGGATCGCTATCTTTCGATTCCCGAGATCAAGTCGTTGGTTGAGGCATCAGGAGGCGTTGTCGAGGTCATGCTTGGCTACTCTGACTCCAACAAAGACGGCGGAATTATGACCTCGCAATGGGAGTTGTACAAAGCCCAGCGGGAACTGCGAACGATCGGTCACAAGCACGGAGTTGCGATTCGCCTGTTCCATGGCCGCGGTGGCACGGTTGGCCGTGGTGGCGGTCCGACGAACGATGCGATCATGGCCCAGCCCTACGCCACGGTCGATGGGCGAATCAAGATTACTGAGCAGGGCGAGGTGATTTCCGACAAGTACGGTTTACCGGAGCTTGCCCGAAATCATCTAGAGCTATCTGTTGCCGCGGTGATCGAGGCATCGTTGCTACACGACGAGCCGCATCATACCGACGAAAAGCTACACGAGTGGTTTGCTGCGATGGATTGGCTCTCGGAACGTGCATTCTCGAAGTATCGAAGCCTCGTCGAAACAGATGGATTTGTCGACTACTTCATGGATTCGACGCCAGTAGAAGAACTTTCCGGGATGAACATCGGCTCTCGGCCTTCGCGTCGTGCGTCGGCCGACGGTAGCCGGAGCATCGACGATCTACGCGCCATCCCCTGGGTTTTCGGCTGGATGCAGAGCCGTCAGATCGTCCCAGGTTACTTTGGTGTAGGGCAGGCGTTGCGGGATGCGCGTGAGGCAGGGATGGAGGGCGTTCTTGCGGAGATGTTCAAAGAGTGGCCGTTCTTCAACACGTTCATCTCAAATGTCGAGATGACTCTGGTGAAATCGAGCATGGAGATCGCTGGACGGTACGTCGACACACTGGTCGATCCCAGTTTGCATCACATATTTAAAGGCATTAAAGAGGAACGGAACAAAGCGGTTCAAGAGTTGCTGAGAATCACCGGTCAGGAGAACCTGCTCGATCATCAGCCGGTGCTCAAGCGAACACTCGCCGTTCGTGAGTACTATGTGGACCCGCTTAACTATTTACAGGTTTCGTTACTGGCGCGGCGGCGATCATCCGACGTCAACGACCCATCGGTTGAACGTGCACTGCTGCTGTCGATCAACGGCGTCGCGGCAGGCCTGAAGAACACAGGGTAATTTCGTTGACGACTCCTGCTCCACAAGCACAGAAGAATACGGTGGTCTCGTTCATCGCAGAAACGATAGCGACGGGACTGGGATCGGGGCGATGGCCATTCATCGCTCCTGCCACGGTCGGAACGTTCGCCGCGCTGGTCGCCTACTGGCTGCTTGATGTGGCTCTGTTCAATGGTGAAGGCGATTCGATTCAGTTTTTCGTTCTGATAGCGGTGGTGACTGCCGCCGGGGTATGGGCGACTGACTACATCGATTCTGATGACGAGCACGATCCCAGGCGGGGTGTGATTGATGAGTGGGTGGGTCTCTGGGTCACGGTGTTGTTCCTGCCCGTGACTTGGCCGTGGATGATCGCTGGCTTCTTCGTGTTTCGCCTGTTGGATATTTTTAAGCCTCTGGGTGTACGTCGGATCGAAGCGTGGCCCGGAGGGTGGGGCATAATGTTCGATGATATCGGCGCCGGGATCATCGGTGCGGTGATACTTAACGCTGTGCGATTGGCATTTTTCAACTGAGGGTATCGAGTGTCGTCGGCCTTTAGCGAAGACCGCAGCCTTGCAACTAACTTTTGCTCCGCTTGCGCTGAACTTGCCCCAGATAATCGTTGACTAATCGCGCAAACCGCTCCGGGTGTTCACTGTGCATCCCGTGTCCCGAATCGTCCCACTTCACGTACCGACCTTGTCGTAGAAGATCGTCTGCACGAGTCGCATCGACGTCACCGAGAACCCCGCCCAAGTCCGGGCTTGCCTGCATGAGGAGTACCGGTACGTCGATTGCGCTCAAAACGGCATCGGGATCCCATAGTTCAGCGAAACGACCATCGCCAGGAAACGCCCAGACTTCGGGATCAACTTTTGTAACCGCAACGGCCCGGTTCAGAATCACTTCATCAGAAGATATTTCGTCTGTTTTTCGAAGTTCAATCACAGTGTCTTGAACGCTGAGATTCTTGTTACGGATATCGAGGATTCCCTGAAATCGCGTGGTTTGTTCAAAATACAGAGGGGGATCCTCCAGAACAGCAGCCGCGACGAGATCTGGAGCGACAGCACAAACACCGCTTGTCGTTACGGCGCCCAATGAATGACCAACCAGATACGCAGGTTGACGAACCACGTCACGTAAGAATTCAACGACTTCTATCGGATAGTCGATAAATCGGTATCCACCGGCAACTCGACCCGAATCACCATGCCCGCGAAGGTCGATGGCGTAGACATGCCAGCTTTCCGCGAGTTGGTCTATGACGGGTGACCAGTTCAACCAGCGGCCACCGATGCCGTGGATCAGTACAACGGGAGGTCCGTTGTCAGGCCCTTCCGCGTAGTTCACGTCGATAGTACTGGCTGTGAACGTCTTCTCTGGATAGTTGGTCATGAGACTCCCTGTCGCCAGAGAATACCAGTCAATGACGAATGCTTGCCAACGGTGACCCAAACACGATTCTGTGCCATGGTAGGAACGAGTAGCCAGAGAGTGGGACGGTGGCCAGATCGTCATTCACTCATGGAAACGACAGAACAGTTCCGAATCACCCCGCGCCTACTCAGCCCAGAAGCGTTTGGTGGCTCGGATGAAGTCGTGGTTACGGGCTATGTGCGGTGAGTGTCCAACTTTCGGCCACTTTAGCAGTCTTGAATCGGGGATCAGGCCGACGACTCGCTCGGCTTCTTCGTCGGAAAGTATTCCACCGTTGTCAGTTGCGCCGATAATCACTAGAGTCGGGCACTTAATCGCCATGAAAATATCGTCGAAGGTCTCCGAGTCCTCGGAACGACTGATCGGACCTTCTTCCAGTACCGGATCCATCTGAAACCACATACTGGCGATACGGCGAATGCTGTCGTCAGAAGCCCCTTCGTACTGTTGTGAGACTGCGGGAATAAGGTCTTCTGGAGTTGCGGCAGCACGGATCTGTTGAGCCCTGAGCCCGCGTTCTTCGGGTAGACGCCTACGAGCCTGTTTACGAACCTCAGAGTTGGCACCCGAGTAGGGCTCAACCAACACCGCCTTCGTCACCAGTTCTGGCTTCTGAGCCGCTACCGCTGCCGCGACCCACCCGCCGAGTGAGTGACCAACCAGATAGACGGGTCGGCTGCTGAGTTTTGGTATTGCTGCCGCGACGTCGTCCGCCCATGTCTGTCGTGTCGATCCCGCGCCAAAGTTGCCGGACCGCCCCATCCCTCTCAGATCGAGGGCGTAAAGATGGAACTCAGATGAAAGTTTGTCGACCACGCGTCCCCACGTATGCCAGTTTGAACCGTAGCCGTGAAGCAGCACCATCGTCGGTGAATCAGGCGATGGTGCGCCCCACTCCGCCACGTTCAGGGCGACTCGGCTAGTGTGAACATAGCGTTCGGTATACGTCATGAGCGGATGACCTGACTATGAGCCGAGGACTTCTTTCATCCTGACACCGATCAACGCTGGAGATTCGACAACGTGGACACCGGCTTCTGCAAGGGCTTTGTTCTTCTCAGAAGCGAGAGCCGCTTTCCCGGTGATGATCGCTCCCGCATGCCCCATGCGCTTGCCTGCGGGGGCAGACGACCCTGCTATGGCAGCAACAACCGGCTTGGTGACGTGTTCTCTGATGTAGTCGGCAGCGAGTTGTTCCCGTACCCCACCGATTTCTCCGATCATCACAATTGCTTCGGTTTCATCGTCTTCCTGAAAAAGCTCGAGAACGTCAGTGAATGTCGTTCCGTGAACGGGATCTCCTCCGATTCCGACACATGTCGATTGGCCCATCCCATGTTGGACTAACTGGGCGATCGCTTCGTAGGTCAGCGTACCTGATCGAGATACGACACCCACATTGCCCGGCTGAACGATGTTGCCGGGAACGATTCCCACTTTGGCTTTCGATGCGGGACTGAGGACTCCCGGGCAGTTCGAGCCGACGAGACGGGTTGGCTTGTCTTTGATGTACGCCATTACCTTGACCATGTCGAGGACAGGCACACCCTCGGTGATACAGACCACGAGTTCGAGACCCGCATCTACCTGCTCAATGATGGCATCGACTGCGAACGGAGCCGGAACGAAGATGACACCGGTGTTCGCACCAGTTTGCTCGACTGCTTTTGCAACGGAAGAGAAATAGGGAACCTCATCTTCGAACTTCTGTCCGTCACGGCCGGGATGAACAGCGGCAACCATATTTGTGCCATAGGCGCGCGTCCGATTGGCCTGAAAGCTACCGTCTCGCCCGAGGCCCTGAACCAGTAGACGAGTGTCGGATCCAACAAGAATTGCCATTAGTTGGTTCCTCCGAGTTCCAGTAACTTTTCTTTCAACACCTCTGCAGCTCCGGCGAGATCTGGAGCGCCTGTGATGTTCAATCCTGAATCGGCAAGAATCTGGATACCTTCTTCTGCGTTGGTTCCCCGCATAGCCACCACCATCGGCACGGTAGCATTCGTCTCCTCCGCCGCTGCAACGATGCCTTGAGCGACGATATCGGAGCGTGCAATACCGGCAAAGAGGTTCACGAGGATAATCTCAACGTCGTCGTCATCGATGATTATCTTAAACGCCTCTTCGATTCGTTCCTGATCGGCTGATCCGCCGATATCCAGGAAGTTGGCAGGGTCGGCTCCGGCTGCCTTCGTTATATCCATTGTCGCCATCGCCAGGCCCGCACCGTTCACCATGCAGCCAACACGTCCGCCATCGAGTTTGACGTAGGCGAGGTCGGCCTCGTCGGCCCGTTGCTCCAGTGGATCCAACTGGTTAGGATCGCGGAGTTTGGCGAGATCGGGGTGGCGGAAAAGGGCGTCGTCTTCGATGTTGATCTTGGCATCGAGTGCAACTACCCGATCATCATCTGTGATGACGAGCGGGTTTATCTCTACGAGTGTGCAGTCGTTTTCAACGAATACGTTGTAGAGATCGGTAATTAGCTTTGTGGTGGCACGTACGGCTTTTGCTGGTACGCCAAGTGAAAGTGCGATATCTCGGGCGTGGTAAGTGCTGAGACCGATTAGTGGGTCGCCTGCGACCCTGAATATCTTCTCTGGAGTCGCCTCTGCGACCTCCTCGATCTCCATACCCCCCTCGGTACTCGCCATCACAACGGGCGCTCCGACATCACCGTCGATCACGATCGAGAGATACAACTCCTCTTTGATATTGAGGGTTTCAGCAATCATCACCTTGTCTACCGGCACGCCTCCAGACCCGGTCTGCTTTGTTACAAGCCGAGACCCAATGAGCGCAGCGGCCACCTCTTCGACCTGTTCGGGAGTGTCGACAAGCTTGACTCCCCCAACTTTGCCCCGGCCACCGGCATGAACCTGGGCCTTTACCACCACTCGCCCGCCGATACGCGACGCTATCTCTTTTGCCTCGGCAGGTGTCGACGCCACCTCGGCGTGCGGAGTTGGTACACCGAATTTGTCGAGGATTTCTTTCGCCTGGTACTCGTGGATATTCACGAACGATCACTCGCTTCTGACTGATTGCGCCCACGCAGAAGTTTCCGAATATCAGCGTGCAGGTGAGTCCTGCCGTTCAGGACCGCAAATCATCGTACCGAGGGCAGTGGTCAGTGTCTATGAATTCCGAGGACGGTGAACCTCGCGAAACGACGTGGAAAATAGAGAATCAGGGCTCGTTGATCGCAGATCCAGACCTCACAACAACCCGAAGCAAACATAGCCTCGGCTTGTGAAGGCAATCTGCAAACTCAGACGCAAGCGAAGTTGGGGGCACATCGCATTGGCTGGCAATTGAAGATCCCCCGATCTATGCCGTACTCAAGCGTGCCGATCTCAATCGCCTGGCATGGATGCACAGAACTACACGGGAGATCGTTCGATACGAGCACGCTGCACCAGAAGACATGATCCATTGGACGTGAAGAAGCTGTGACATGTTCCCGATGACGGAGGTAAACGCTTTGCACCGGGCTTCTCAGAAACCCAATCTGGACCAAAATCAAAACGTCATTCAAAGGGCATCGACTACATACACGTAGCCATCGACGACCACGCGGTGGTATCGATGGGGCTGTTCCAGTCTCAAGACTGTAAACAACCTCCGTGGGAGGTACAACTAGTGTGCTTCGATGCGGTTCCAGCCGGTGTAGGGGACGAGCACTTCCGGAACTACCACTGAGCCATCTTCCTGAAGGCCGTTTTCAACCACAGCTATCCAGATTCTTGGCAGTGCCAGACCTGACCCGTTTAGAGTGTGCGGTAACCTGGTTGAAGCACCAACTTCCGGCCTGTAACGGGTTCCGGTACGTCGAGCTTGAAAGTCCGTGCAGGTTGAGATCGAACTGACTTCCAGCCATTCAGCCGAACCTGGCGACCATACCTCGATATCGTAGGTTTTCGCCGACTGGAATCCGATATCACCGGCGCAGAGTTTCAGTACACGGTAGGTCAGTCCCAATCGCTGGCAGAGGATCTCGGCTTCACCAACCATCTCCTCAAGATCCGCTTCCGAGTTTTCAGGCTCCACGTACCGGAACATCTCTACTTTTTCAAACTGATGGACTCGCTTGATTCCGCGAACGTCGCGGCCTGCAGATGTGTGCTCCTTTCGAAAACTCGGAGTCTGTGCCACATACTTCAGCGGGAGTGTACCGGGATCGATGATCTGGCCCTGATGTAGACCGTTCAATGCAACTTCAGCGGTTGGGACGAGCCATAGATCCGACTCATCGTCTCGATAAAGATTGTCCTTGAATTTCGGCAGATTGCCCGAACCTGTCATCGTTTCACCGCGCACAAGCAACGGCGGGTCGATCTCGGTATAACCGTGTTCCTCTGTTTGGACGTCGAGCATCCATGCCGCAAGTGCTCTCTGGAGTTTTGCGCCCTTCCCTTTCAGGACGAAAAAACGAGCGCCTGAAATGCTGGCACCCGCTTCGAGATCAAGAATCCCAAGCGCAGGTGCGACATCCCAATGGGCATTGCCGTGACTCGGAGTATCGCCCCCCGAAGTTCGCACGATCACGTTCGACTCTTCATCAAGTCCGTCCGGTACGTCGTCGAGCGGAGTGTTCGGAATCGGAAGTAAAGTGGTGTCCAACTCTTCGAGTACGGCTGCCAACTCTGCTTCGACGGTCTTAATCCGGTCGCCGGTCTCGCGCATCTCGCCGATCTCCTCAGGAGTCGGCTTTCGCTTCTCATTCCCGATCGCCTTGCTAACGTTGTTCCGTCTCGCCCGATCAGTATCGGCTTGCTGTATCAGCTGCTTCCTACGCAAGTCGAGCTCGATAATCCTGTCGATTGGTGGGTCTTCTCCACGGCGGACAAGCGCGACACGAAATTTCTCGGGATCTCGGACAATCTGTTCCAGTGAAAGCATTTTTTTCTCAGAGCGGGCAGCAGGTTTCAGGGAGTTGATAGAGAATTAGATCATGTGTTGCGCATCGCCGGGAATAGCAGGATTTCGCGAATCGACTCTTCACCTGCAATCAGCATCGTGAGCCGGTCAATGCCGAGCCCCAAACCACCGGTCGGTGGCATTCCATGCTCGATAGCAACCAGAAAATCCTCGTCTAATCGGTCGGCTTCATCATCGCCGAAATCCAACCTCATTCTCTCTTGTTGTTCGAATCGCTCACGTTGGTCGACCGGATCGTTCAACTCGGTAAAGGCGTTGGCAAGTTCTGTTCCCATCACGAACGCCTCGAACCGCTCGACGATCTCGTCTGAGTCGGGCTTACGCTTGGCAAGCGGTGACATCTCAACCGGGTAGTCGACAAGGAAATGCGGCTGAACCAGATGTGGCTCGACTTCCGACGAAATCACCTTGTCGAGCAGTCGTCCCCATGCCGATCCTGCCTCAACGTGGATCCCACGCTCTCGCATCGCGGCAGAAAGTGATTCGGCATCTCGGGTTTCGACGAAATCGATTCCTGAACGTTTCTTTATCTCCTCACGAAGATCAAGACGTGGCCACGGTGGTGTCAGGTCAATCTCCGGTCGGATTCCTTCGACTTCCGGCAAGATCATCGAACCGGTCGTCTCCTCAGCAATGTGAGCAACCATGCTCTCGACCATTTCCATCACATCGTTGTAATCGGCGTATGCCTGGTAGCTCTCGATAGTTGTGAACTCAGGATTATGGTCGTGATCGAGTCCTTCATTGCGAAACAGTCGGCCAATCTCGAACACACGTTCGATGCCACCGACTATGAGTTTCTTCAGATAGAGCTCGGTGGCGATACGAAGGTACAAATCACGATCAAGCTGGTTGTGGTGGGTCTCGAAAGGAGTCGCCTGAGCACCGGCCGCCACCGGGACAAGTATAGGGGTTTCAACCTCGATGAAGCCTCGGCCGTGCATGAACGATCGCATCGACCGCACTACGTTCGATCGCAACAGGGCGTTCTTCATCGCCGTGTCATTTGAAATCAGGTCGAGATAACGCTGTCTGAATCGAATTTCCTGATCTTGCAGTCCGTGCCACTTGTCGGGCAGTGGACGTATCGCCTTCGTCAGCACAGTGACCTTGGTGGCCTCGACACTGATCTCGCCACGCCGGGTGCGGATCACTGAACCCTCAACCCCAATAATGTCGCCTATATCAAGCAGGTTGACTATCGCGTATGCATCGTCGCCCATCGTATTCTGGCGAGCGAATGCCTGAATCGAACCGTAGCCGTCCTTCAGATCGATAAACGCGGCCTTACCCATTCCGCGCCGTGCCATTATTCGACCCGCGACTCTGACTGGTTCTGTGCGGGGAGGTTCGGCTTCATCAGCACTGGTACCTGCCACAGCCTCTGCATCCTCGAATAATCTGGTGGCTTCTTCCGACGTGTGTGTGCGATCGAAACGGGGTGGATACGGATCCAACCCTCTGGCTCGAATCTGAGCCGTCTTGGCGAGGCGGTCTTCAATGAGTTTTCGTTCACCCGCAGCCGATTCCGCTTCGCCTGGCAGATTCGGTAGTTCCTGTTGATCTTGATTGGTCATATTTCTCGGCGTCGGAAATTTCTGCTGCAAATCATCTTGAGCCGCATCGTCACTCTGCTCGGCGTATGCCATGCAATCGCACAACTATCACCATCACAGCGATTCATTCTAAGGCAGTCCAAGAACCGTCAGCTAACGGAACGACAACGGATTCAGGCTGAGTCTGTGTGCTTGCTTCCGTGTAAAACGACGAAAATCGGTATCGGCTCACGATGGTTGAAAATCCGCCTCGCCGTGAATAATCGGTTCCGTCCCGTTGGTTAGCAAAAGAAAATCAGGGGTTTCAGGTGCGGATCGAAAGTGCGATGAGTGACAAACACAGAGCATCGTCCGAGTTCAGACGAGCTTCCGGTGTCGGAAGAAACTCTCTTCGCCCAACCACATCCAAAGTGAGATCGGCAATTTTTTCGATGCTTGGTCCCGTCGGGGCGAGTGGTCTTCGCGTACTCGATATCTACGCGGGTACCGGTGCTCTCGGTATCGAAGCCCTCCAGCGCGGTGCGGTCAGCGCAATGTTCATCGAGCAAAACGGGCGACGGTGTGACGATATTAGAAAAACTCTGGCGCGGCACAGGTTGGCAATGCAAGGTTCGGTTCAAAAAGGAAACGCACTCAACGCAGTCAAAAGACTGAAGGGTGAGTTCGATCTGATTTTCGCCGACCCGCCGTATGAACTTGTCGAATTTGATGCGTTGTTCGAACGGATGAACGAAGCCAACCTGATCGCCCCGGACGCGATCGCCTTTCTCGAACACTCGAAAATGACCAGGTTGCCCGATTTTCTACCCGGTCTCGCGCTGACGACACACCGACTGTACGGCGATACCGCGCTATCGGTATACAAATCTCAAACCGGCATTTTGACTGAGTCAGGGGGCGAATAGATGGCGCGAGCAATCTATCCCGGCACATTTGACCCGGTAACCAGAGGCCACGTGGATATCGTCGAAAGAGCTTCGCATGCCGTTGATCATCTGACGGTTGGTGTTGTCGAAGTCTCATCGAAACGAACGCTATTCGATCTGGACGAGCGGATAACAATGTTCACCGATGCTGTGGCACACCTGTCAAACGTATCGGTGCAATCGTACTCAGGCCTGACGGTCAACGCCGCACGTGAAATCGGTGCGACTGTGATCATACGTGGCCTTCGGATCACAAGTGATTTCGAGTACGAAAGTGAAATGGCACTAATGAACCGCAGGATGGCTGAAGATGTCGAAACGATTTGTCTTTTCAGCGCTCTGGAATACCAGATCCTGAGTTCTTCTAGAGTGAAGGAAGTAGCCGCGCTCGGCGCCGATGTGTCGGATCTAGTTCCTACTAACGTTTGGCAGCCTCTGGTTGAGAGGCTTGCAGTCAAACGAAATGGTTCGCAAAAGTAAGCAGCAACAGTTAGCACGCGTCAGTCGACACGCATGGAGGCAGCAATGACACTTATGTCACAACTCGAAGACCTGGAGGCGATGATCGTCAAAGGTCGAGTACCCGGAACAGCACGAACGCTCGTAAATCTGGAAAAAATCACAGCCGTCATCAACGAGATGAAGGACGAGATGCCTGCCCAGATTAACGAAGCCGAAGGAGTCGTTCGTCAGAAGGATGCGATCATCAAGCAGGCTGAACTAGAAGCCCGCCGGATTCGCGCATATGCCGATGAAGAAGCCACGACGATTCGTCAACTGGCAGAAGAGCAGTCGAACACTCTGCTCACCACATCGCAGGAAGAAGCCCGAAAGATGATCCAGGACACTGAGATCACCCGCATGGCGAACGAACAGGCTGCCGAGATCGAGGCCGACGCGCAGAAGCGCGCTGGCAAGCTGATCGACGATGCCGAGAGCCGTGTAAACGGAATCCTGAACGAGGCAGAGACTTCGGCTGATGCACGACGCAAGGGCGCAGACAACTACGCTCGCGAGGTGCTGTTCACGTTGGAAGAACGAATCGCCGACACGCTCGGTCAGGTTCGAGGTGGAATCGACCTTCTCGACGCCCGCCCAACAGCAAACGTCGCCGACTAGCTGTAGTTCCCACGTAGGTTGTTTACATGTGAGAGGTCTCCGTTTTTGCTGTGTGGAACAGATTAAACCCACCAGTAAACGGAGCCCTCTCATGACACATCCTAACGCCAGATTGACCCCTATTGCACGATTGGAGTTGGTACGGCA
>JAJRZP010000135.1 GCA_024275195.1 Chloroflexota bacterium
GACAGGCAATGGAATCCAGATCAGCATGGACGGGAGAGGGAGTTGGCGGGACAACGTGTTCATCGAGCGTCTCTGGAGGAGTGTCAAATACGAGGAGGTGTATTTGAGGGCGTATGAATCAGTGTCAGAAGCCAGAGATGGGATCGGAAGGTACTTCGAGTTCTACAATGCGAATCGACCTCATTCAACCCTCGGTAGAATGACCCCAAACCAGTTCTACATCAAATCGCTGCACACCCGCGGCGGCCTGATAAACAGTGGCACGATTCCACTTATAAAACCGGGAACACTGTTCAGACAACCGGAACCACCTCAGTTTGATGACCCAATTGCTCGCTACAATGTCAGTCGGGATCAAATCAAGATACCTCTTTCCATCAGGCGGGGGTGGCAAGACGATAAATATAGGTTCTCCGCATTCCGCGGTGAAATCCCCACCTACGCAATAGCTCCGTAGTGCCCCGATATCTTCAGGCTCACGTGGGATCGGCAATGGTTCCCACCAAATCTGGATGGATTCAAATACTTTAAGTTCAGGTTCGACCAACTCAATCTTCATGCTCAATCGGTTATCGACCAGTGTCGGACCTTCGAGCGCTCTCGCTGCTCCTCCGGAAAAATGCTGTACGAGCGCAATGAACTCATCGTCGAAGGCAATTCCGATACTAACTTCCCGATGTCGTGGATCGAGCATCGTCTCACGATGACCCCAATCCGACTCAGCATCGTCATACATCATCCGGTACTGCAAATTGGTCAACTGCTCGGCTGGAACAAGTTTTTCGCAAAGCGACAGAAAACTTGAACAGTCGTTGTTGATATAACCCGCAATTCGGTGACCGGCAGCCGCTACGTTCTCAGCGACGTAACTTGTTCCACCGGCCTGGCTGTACTCCATATACGGCTTTCTCCCATCGACGCGCCAGTGACCTAAATACCCGAAAACAAGCATGTCGTTCGCATGATCCTGAGCAGCCGAATTGGAGCTCAATACAACCGGATCAACTCCATGCTTGACACGATCAACATTGATCTGATCCAGCATTATCTTTCTCAGCAGAGCAATCGAACTCCGGTTCTTGGATTCGATCAAGCCACCTGAGTTAAACTCAGTATTGGCAAGACTTCCATCTTCGTCGGTGATACGGCCACCGATCGTAGTAACAGGCAGATCATTATCATCGGGACTTTTGGAGAAACTGGCGATCACATCAGTTACCCCACCCTCTATCTTCGTCCAGACCGTTGGGTTCATAACAATCGCAAACCCTATGAATACCGCCACCCCAATCGCAAAATATTTAATCAGGGTCATCAACAATGTCGTGACGACCGGTATAACTCTCGAAACCACCAACGAACCAGCAACCGACACTCCGAGAGTTTTAATCCCAAACTCTCCATACGATTCTGGTCTTAGTGCCTCGATATAAAGAAGCCAGTCATCACGATCAGTTTTCAATTCTGCCAATTCGAACAGGTACCAGATTAGCCCTGTCACGAACCAAACAAGTACCCACTTATGCCACGTCGAACTCTTCTGATCCTTCTCAGGGGTGTCGTCGTAGGTTGGTGGCTGCCAGGAAATTCGACTTTCTGAATCCTCATCTAAATGCGAGTCAGTACGACAAACCACACATTCCAAGGCAGTCGTATCGTCAAGAATCCGCGCACCACAGGTGACACAACGATTTGTCTCTGAATAGTTCATTCGATCAATGTCAATCTCTGGCTCCGTCAATACCAATGCGCATAATACGCGAACAAATCAACTGCGGGAGCAATCGCAGGTGATTGCCTTGGTGTTTCCATATGATCAGGGACGATTATCTGAACAAAAACAGAGGTGGTTCCGATTGTCTGAAGGCGATACCTCTCTTCTTCGCCGGGGATCAAACCCCACATCGTAAACCAAATCCGAGTGACATCACAAACGTGACCAACGCCGCTTCGACGCGCTATAAATTCATCTGACGACGACGAGCGCGACTAACGCCTTAAACGCAAAACGCCCCATCGTTAGATGAGGCGCTTCAGAGAAATAATCCCCTGGCAGTGACCTATTTTCCCACACCCTTGCAGGTGCAGTATCGTGAGCGCTACGAAGTTTCACTTCCGTGTTCGGGATGGGAACGGGTGGGTCCATCGTGCTCTTACCACCAGGAGAAATATATAGTAGTCGGCTTGCCTTACTCGCTCTCGTGGCAAAGCCACTCGGCTCGGCATCTCCCCTCTCGGTCTTCCCGGTTCGGGGAGAAGAAGGACTTGCCCCCTTCCAGAATGGAAGGGCCGGGGTAGGAGATTCGCGACCAAAGGCGAAAAGCCTGCCCTGAGCAAACGGTTCCCTCCCGGATCGGGAGGGCTAGGGAGGGAGAATCGCGACCAAGGACGAAAGTCCGCCCGGAGTAACGATTGCAGCGGCGACCAAGTCATCCGATGACGCCCGGAGCCATAACGCCCCGCCCGTCACTCACACCAACCAAGCTGCGCTTGGTAGCGGGGGTAGGATTCGAACCTACGACCTTTGGGTTATGAGCCCAACGAGCTGCCACTGCTCCACCCCGCACCGAAAAAGCGCTGAAGGCGACTAGAACAGTTGTTAGGCCTGTTTGTGGCCTATGGATTCCGCGATTCTCCGAGAACAGGTAAACGTTCCTTAAGGTGAGTCAAGCCCTCGACCAATTAGTACCACTTAGCTGAATGCATTACTGCACTTACACACGTGGCCTATCTAACCGGTGGTCTACCGGAGGTCTTACTCTCTTAACAAGATGAGATATCTAATCTTGGGGTGGGCTTCACACTTAGATGCTTTCAGCGTTTATCCCTTCCGAATGTAGCTACCCGGCAATGCGACTGGCGTCACAACCGGCACACCAGGGATTCGTCCATTTCGGTCCTCTCGTACTAGAAACAGATCCCCTCAAATATCTTTCGCGCACAGCGGATAGAGACCGAGCTGTCTCACGACGCTCTGAACCCAGCTCGCGTGCCGCTTTAACGGGCGGACAGCCCGACCCTTGGGACCTTCTTCAGCCCCAGGATGCGACGAGCCGACATCGAGGTGCCAAACCTCGCCGTCGATACGGACTCTTGGGCGAGATAAGCCTGTTATCCCCGGGGTAGCTTTTATCCGTTAAGCCACGGCCCTTCCACACGGTACCGTGGGATCACTTTGACCGACTTTCGTCCCTGCTCGACTTGTAGGTCTCGCAGTCAAGCCACCTTATACCAATACGCTCTAAAGCTGATTTCCATCCAGCTTGAGGTGACCTTTGTGCGCCTCCGTTACTCTTTAGGAGGCGACCGCCCCAGTCAAACTGCCCACCAGACACTGTTCTCGTAAAAGTTAGATTCAAACTGTAATTAGGGCGGTATTTCAAGGGCGACTCCGCAAATGCTGGCGCATCTGCTTCATAGTCTCCCGCCTATCCTACACAAATTAAAACTCGAACCAATGTCAAGCTGCAGTAAAGCTCCACGGGGTCTTTTTGTCCTGCTGCGCGTAACCCGCATCTTTACGGGTCCTGCAATTTCACCGAGTCCATCGTTGAGACAGTGTTCAAGTCATTACGCCATTCGTGCGGGTCGGAACTTACCCGACAAGGGACTTCGCTACCTTAGGACCGTTATAGTTACGGCCGCCGTTCACCGGGGCTTCAGTCGTCAGCTCTCACCGACTTCCTTAACCTACCGGCACTGGGCAGGCGTCAGCCCGTATACATCACCTTTCGGTTTAGCACGGACCTGTGTTTTTGATAAACAGTTGCTCGAACCTATTCTCTGCGGCCACCAATGCTTTCGGAGCAAGTCCTAATACATCAGAGGCTCCCCTTCTTCCGAAGTTACGGGGTCAATTTGCCGAGTTCCTTAACGATGGTTGTCTCGAACGCCTTGGGACATTTATCCCTGTCTACCAGTGTCGGTTTACGGTACGGACGTCTTAAACTCTAACTAAGGAGGCTTTTCTAGGCGGCATAGAATCGGCAACGTTCCGTGAGGCTAACCTCATGGTTCGCAAGTCCCTCGGCTCAAACATAGGAGGCTTTTTAACTCCCCCTACTCACTTACAGAGATGCACACACCATATCCAATAGGCATGCGTTACTTATCAGTCCGCGTCCCCTCCAAAGTTCAAACAAGTCTAAGACGGGGCAGGAATTTTGACCTGCTGTCCATCGGCTTCGCCATTCGGCTACACCTTAGGCCCGCCTAACCCTACGTCGATCAGCGTTGCGTAGGAAACCTTAGACTTTCGGCGTGTCGGATTCTCACCGACATTGTCGCTACTTATGCCAACATACTCACTTCTCAGCGCTCCACCAGGCCTTACGACCCAACTTCGGCGCACTGAGAACGCTCCCCTACCACCCATCCCGATAAATCGGGAAAGATTCGCAGCTTCGGTGGTGTGCTTAAGCCCCGTTTATTTTCCGTGCGGAAACCCTTGACCAGTGATCTGTTACGAACTCTTTAAAGGATGGCTGCTTCTAAGCCAACCTCCTGGCTGTCTGGGCGTTCCCACTTCGTTTCACACTTAGCACACACTTCGGGACCTTAGATTGCGATCTGGGCTGTTTCCCTTTCGACAATGGAGCTTATCCTTCACTGTCTCACTGCCAAGATGCCCTTTACGGTATTCGGATTTTGGTTGGGGTTGGTAAGCTCACGCCCCCTAGCCCATCCAGTGATCTACCTCCGCAAAGTATTACCTGACGCTGCACCTAAATGCATTTCGGGGAGAACCAGCTATCTCCGTGTTCGATTGGCATTTTACCCCTACCCTCAGCTCATCCCAGCAATTTGTAACTTACAAGGGTTCGGTCCTCCACGAAACATTACTTTCGCTTCAACCTGGCCAAGGGTAGCTCACACGGTTTCGGGTCTACGCCACGCGACTGAATCGCCCTATTCAGACTCGCTTTCGCTTCGGCTCCGGCACATCATGCCTTAACCTGCCACGTAACGTAACTCGTTGGCTCATTCTTCAATAGGCACGCTGTCACCCCGATAAATCGGAGCTCCAACGGTTTGTAGGCACATGGTTTCAGTTCTATTTCACTCCCCTCACGGGGTGCTTTTCACCTTTCCCTCACGGTACTTGTTCACTATCGGTCGCCAGAAGTACTTAGCCTTGGAGGGTGGTCCCCCCAGATTCCGACAAGATTTCACGTGTCCCGTCGTACTCAGGAATCAAACCAAGAGACGCATCATCTTTCATCTACGGGACTTTCACCCACTGCGGTTAGCCGTTCCAGGACTATTCGATTAGATGTACGTTTTGTAACTCTTGGAGAAATCTGGAGAATTCTCACGTTTGACCCTACAACACCACAAAGGCATAGGACTCCAGTCCGTTAGGCCCTTATGGTTTAGGCTGGTCCCCGTTCGCTCGCCGCTACTAGGGGAGTCTCTGTTGATTTACTTTCCTCAGGGTACTTAGATGTTTCAGTTCCCCTGCTTACCGCCAAAGTCTTACGACTAAGGCAACTACCGAAGTAGATGGGTTCCCCCATTCGGAGATCCCCGACTAAGCTTGCTAGGCAGCTAATCGGGGCTTATCGCAGTCTTGCTACGTCCTTCTTCGGCTTCTGGCGCCAAGGCATCCCCCATGTGCCCTTAGTAGCTTGACTCACATTAAGGAATCATCTACCTGGTCTCGGAGAATGCGGAATCCACTGTTCGGTTGTAAAAGTACATGTGACGACCGTTTTGAAGCGGTCGAAAACCGCCGCACAAGCGAGGCTTGCGTTTGGGCGTAAGTACAACTCTACCCCGATATTTTCCAACGAGTCAACCTCCTTAAGACGATTTTCGACAGCTATTTTCGGTCACGGCTTCTGAGGCCGATTATCACGGCTGGTTGGCTCTCTTTCTGACACTAATAAATTGTCGGTTCTTGCAATAGCCAGAGTGTTACATTTCCGTGCGTATTTTTTTCCTGCACCAATCTGGCCTATCGCTCTAGAAACGCTAAATCTGGCTCTGACATCGAAGCGTGTCAGGCCGACGGTTGATGAGCATATGTCTGGGGCATTCGCTAGCTGTAGTTCACCCTGCGCTCGCGGTCGCTACGTCATCAGCCTGATATACTTCATCGGCAACAACCTGTTGCATAGATTCGCCGGTTCGTATGCCTTCTCAACGATGGCAAATTGTGGACCGGCAGCGCGTGACAAGGGAGTTCAAAGATGCCGGCATACGCCGTCATCGGCGCCCAGTGGGGCGACGAGGGCAAAGGAAAGATCATTGATTTCCTTGCCGAAAATGCAGCGGTAATCGCTCGCTACTCCGGTGGCAACAACGCCGGGCACACCGTTATAAACGACGCAGGCACTTTCAAACTTCATCTCGTGCCGTCTGGGATTTGCTGGCCACACACGATGAACGTTATTGGCAACGGAGTAGTTGTCGATCCAGATGTTTTGCTAAAAGAGATCCGAGAGAACGATCTCGATCCATCCCGTCTGGCTGTCAGTGATCGCGCACACCTGATAATGCCGTACCACATCACTCTCGATCGATTGGAAGAGATGCGAAGAGGTAGCGCGGCAATTGGTACCACTGGCCGTGGAATCGGTCCGGCATACGTAGACAAGGTGTCCCGTCAGGGTCTGCGGGTTGGCGAACTCCTCGATCCAGAAGACCTTGCACTCCGACTCCCTGAAATAATCGCTTTCAAAAATGAGATCATCACAAAAATCTATGGTGGTGACCCGATCGACATTGATGAGGTATTCGAAAAAGCGAATCACTGGGCGAGCGAAATCGCACAGTTTATTCGACCCGTTGAAAACATCATCGATGAAGCACTCGTTTCCGGCGAAAATGTGATTGTCGAAGGAGCGCAGGGCGCACTACTCGATCTTGATCACGGCACTTACCCTTTTGTAACCAGCTCAAACTCCACCGTTGGTGGCACGATGACCGGACTCGGCATGGGACCGCGTGCTTACGGCGGGGTCGCCGGTATCTACAAGGCATTTTGCACTCGTGTCGGAGCGGGCCCGTTCCCAACAGAGATGGAAGAAGAGGAAGGCACCCGCGTGCGCGAGATGGCTGGCGAGTTCGGCGTAACAACCGGCCGTGCGCGAAGAATTGGATGGTTCGATGGTGTAGCGGGGCGTTACACCGCACGAGTCAACGGCTTCGACGCCATGATTATCACTCGTCTGGATACGCTTGATGGGTGGGATGAAATCAAGGTGTGCGTCGCCTACGAAATCGATGGTGTACGCACCGATCAGTTCCCCGTCGATGCCATGACGCTCGATCGAGCAAAGCCCATCTACGAGACGATATCAGGGTGGACTGAATCGACACGGTCTATCACTAAGGCACGTCAACTCAACTCCGGGGCTCGCGCCTACATCGAGAAACTCGAAGAAGTTGTGGGAGTTCCTGCAAAGATCATCTCAACCGGTCCGCACCGAAACGAGACGCTGGTTTTGCAAGAACTTCTCGACTAGAAAGTCGAAGCCGTACACGTTGGACCGGGCTAATCCAGTCCGGTATTCAGTGGGTTTTTCGCGGTTTTCTCTATCGCGGTCATGACGATTTCGGCCAGCTTTTCCGAGTTGTGTCGCACAGTTAGACCGTCGACATAAGCTAGATCACTTACGATTATCTGGTGAGCATATTTTTCGGCATCACCGTTGTCGAGATCGACAGGCGTGGCGTCTTCCGTCGCATACACGTCCAGCACTTCGGAACTAAACTGTGCGTGATTCACCAGCAAATAGTCGAGTTTGCGTCCGCCGATATATCTCACAACCTCGGATGCGAAAGTTGATGCCCCGTATCCCGCGGTCTCGCCGAGCTTGGTCATCAAGTTACAGGCATAAATCACCGGGACGTCTGTATCTCTGATCGCATCGCTAACCTCACCAACGAGCAGGTTGGGTACGACGCTGGTATAGAGATCGCCCGGACCCAACAGAATTGCGTCGGCGGTTTCTATTGCTTCCAACGCCCTCGGGTTGGCTTTTACATCGGCATCAAGAAATACCTCGCTGATACCCGGCCCGTTCGCACCGCGAAGATCTATCGCAGACTCGGTCCTGACAACTTCCCCGTCGACCAATCGAGCGCACAGGTGGGCTTCGTCGAGCGTTACAGGCACCACTTGCCCCTGAAGCTGCATCATGCTCGACAACTCATCGATGGCACCCTGAACGCCGTGGTACACGGTTGTGAGAGCTGCCAGCACCAAGTTGCCGACACTGTGGCCTCGCAAACTCGACCCTGCATCGAATCTGAAGTCGAGTGCGCTATTGAGTGCGGCAACCTGCACATTATTTTTATCGCTCAGCGCCACCAAACACTGCCGGATGTCGCCGAGAGGCGGATATCCAAACTCGTCTCGCAGGATCCCGGTGCTTCCACCACTATCGAACATCGTCACGATAGCCGTCAGATCGGTCTCGTATGTTTTGAGTCCGCGCAGCGCTACGGAGGAACCACTGCCTCCTCCAATAACCACGATATTTTTACGCTCTTGAATCAAGCGGAATATCCTTTACCCAATAACCGTACGAGTTGATCGACACGATACTCAGACTGCCACAATTCCCTGCCTCGTACGGTCGTGGTTCTGTACCGAATCCGTGCGATTAACGTCACAGATCGATGATTCACTGGCAATAGTCCAGAAGGTTCGCCGGGGGGCTACTCAGTAAGGTCGATCGAATACTGATCCATGACAGGGTCAAACCGCTTGCTGAACGCCGCGAGTTCGGCCGTATCCGGAATCATCGGCAGACGTGCCGGGCCAACCTCAAATCCAGAGCGGTTCATAGCGTAACGAATCGGGATCGGGTTCGTTATGTAGAACAACGCATTGATCAGAGGGAGCAGGCGAAGATGCTCAGCCGCTGCTGCCTCGATATCGCCTTCCAACAGCAGACCGATCATCCGTTGGATCTGCCCACTGACTATATTTCCTGCAACACTCACGATTCCATACCCACCAGTGGCCATGGTCGCGAATGTCTCGTTATCGTTGCCGCTCCAAACGTTGAAGCCCTCGGGTGCGCCCTTAATCACGTATGCGATCTGATCGGGATCGCTGGACGCTTCTTTGACCCCAACAATATTCGGCACTTCTGCCAGCCGCAGCATAGTCTCAGCGTCCATATTCAGCGCGGTGCGACTTGGAACGTTATAAAGAATTCCAGGAATAGAAACTGCGTCGGCAATTGCCGTGAAGTGCTGATACAGACCGCCCATTGTGGGCTTGTTGTAGGCAGGGACAGTCAACAGCAACGCGTCGACGCCAACTTTCTCTGCCGCGCGAGAAAGCGAGATCGAACCACGCGTATTGTTGTTCGTCGTCCCTGCAATCACAGCACCATCGTCTCCGATAGCCTCTTTCACCTCGCCAAAGAGTTGAAGCAACTCATCGTCGTTCATTGCCGGAGCTTCACCAGTCGTTCCGCCGATTACCAGTCCGTCCGTCCCTGACTTGAGTAGCGCCTTCGCCAACTCACGTGCTCGCGCAAAGTCAACATCACCCTCTTCCGTGAAGGGGGTAACCATAGCTGTTAAGAGTCGTCCTAGTTCTGCCATTTGTAACCGACCTCTCGTCGGTGGTGTAGGAAATACCTGTTAGTTAGATCGCAATGCCAGCGGTTTGAATGCATCCCGGCGCAATGCCTCGTCCATTATTTGAAGTGCGTTCAAAGCAGCCCCCTTGCGCAAGTTGTCACACGCAAGCCACAACACAATGCCATTTTCGTGAGCTATGTCTTTACGAATTCGCCCGACCAGCACATCATCACGCCCTGCTGCACTGAGTGGCATAGGGTATTCATTCTTACTGGGATCGTCTACAACGATCACCCCGTCATACTCTGCAAGTACTCGTTTTGCGTCTTCAACACTAACCCTCGAGTCGAACTCGATCTGCACCGACTCGCTGTGAGATATCTCGACCGGAACCCTCACGCAGGTAGCAGACACCAGTAGATTTTCATCGTGGAGAATCTTTCGTGATTCGTTGAGCATTTTCTGCTCTTCTTTTGTGTAACCGTCCTCAAGGAAATCATCTACATGCGGAAGTACGTTGAATGCGATTTCGTGCGGGTACACCTCCACCGTTGCCTCACCACCGGCAAGAACCGTGCGAGTCTGCTCCAACAGTTCTTCTCTGGCGGCGACACCTGTTCCAGTGACAGATTGGTAGGTGGCGACGGTTACGGCGGTTATTGAAGAGAGTTTCCGCAAGGCGTCGAGTACCATCACCAGCGGCGTACTCGTGCAGTTAGGCGTCGAGACGATGCCGGGGTGCCACTCTATGTCTTCACCGTTGACTTCTGGGACGACCAGCGGAATCGCAGGATCCATCCGAAAAATTGAACCTTTATCGATCACGAAGACCCCACGCTCAACGGCCTTATGTGCGAGGCGTCTGCTGACCAATCCACCTGCGGCAAAAAGAGCGACGTCAATTCCATTGAACGCCTCGGCTTTTGCTGCGATAACGGTTAGTTCAGTCTCGCCATACTGCAACTTCCGCCCGGCAGAACGCTCCGATGCCATGAGGGTAATCTTCTCAGCCGGGTGATGCCGCTCAAGGAGCAGTTCAAGGGCTGTGCCTCCAGCCGCCCCTGTGGCACCGACAATCGCGATATTTATTTCGTTGTTGTTCATTTGTTCATCTCGACATAACGTAGGGTTGCTTCAAGCGCGCCGAACTACCCATCGCAATTAAACACTCATTTAAGAAAATTGGTTTTTTTGCCAGCGAGCCCGGATTAAAAGGGTCGCTGGCTACGGCTTGGACTTGTCGAGTCCAAGTACGCTTGCAAGTCCTACTACCAGACTCTGTTCACCAATCACGTGTTTGACCCCGAGCATTACGCCCGGCATAAAACTATCTCGATTGATCGAATCGTGAATCATGGTCAGGGTCTGACCAAGTGCGCCGAACACTACCTCATGTCGTGCGACCCGACCGGGCATTCGGGCACTGTGCAGGTTGATGCCGTGAAAATCGCCACCCCGTGTACCTTCGAGGGTTTGAAGATCGGCGATATTCTGGTCGAACGCTGAGCCGCGGCCTTCGATCATTGCTTCAGCGATTGATAGCGCAGTACCTGACGGTGCATCGACCTTCATCTCGTGATGGCTCTCAAGCAGATCGGCATAGTCGAAGTATTTGGCAGCTATTCCAGCCAGATGCATCAGGACTACGGCACCAAGTGCAAAGTTTGATGCTGAGATGACACCAACACTTTTCTCGCTGGCTAGTTGCCTGATCTCATCCAGATCATCCGATGACAATCCGGTGGAGCCCGAAACAACTTTCACGCCAGAGTTTATACAGGTGAGAATCGCCTCTTTAGCAGCCTCACCGTTGGTGAAGTCGACAACAACGTCAGGTTTCACGATGTCGAATAGTTCCGTGAGGCCTGGGGCGAGCGGAACTGAGGTCGATGTCCCGGAAATAGTTACAGAATTTGACGATGCAGCAATATCTGCGGCACCTACCGGTGTAACGCCATGCTCCGCAGAGGCCGCGACAAGGACTGTCGAACCCATCCTGCCCAGCGCACCATTGACTGCAACTGTAATTTCCGGTGACATCGTGCCTGTTAGTTCTGTTTAAGGTTTCTTGTCAAAGAATTAACGTCGACGTGGCGGACCTGAACGTCGGCTGCCACCATCGTACCCGCCAGCAGGGCGTCTCGAACCTCGACC
>JAJRZP010000136.1 GCA_024275195.1 Chloroflexota bacterium
AGGTGCTCGCCGACGGTAAAGAGCCGGGAATCTGGGGATTTGACGGATCCTCGACAAATCAGGCGACCGGCGACCAGTCTGATGTCGTCCTGAGCCCGGTTCTGGTAGTACCTGACCCAATTCGCGGTGACGACAACAAGCTCGTCATGTGCGAGACGCTGCTCACCGACATGACTCCTCACCCTTCGAATACACGAGCAAAATGCGCTGCATCTGCCGAGAAATACGGAGATCTCGATACGTGGTTCGGGCTTGAGCAGGAATACACCTTCTTCGAAGGCATCGCTCCGCTTGGCTGGCCCGACAACGGCTTTCCAGCACCTCAGGGTGGATACTATTGTGGTGTCGGATCCGATGAAATTTTCGGACGTGAAGTCGTAAACGCCCACCTGCAAGCATGTATCGACGCTGGAATCCACATTTCGGGTATCAACGCAGAGGTCATGCCGGGACAATGGGAGTTTCAGATCGGTCCAGTAGCAGCCCCACTGATCGGTGACGAGATGTGGATTGCGCGATGGTTGCTCTACCGAATCGCCGAAGATTTCCTCGGCCCTAAAGGCATCCCGATCTCAGCAACACTCAACCCCAAGCCTG
Source organism: Chloroflexota bacterium (assembly GCA_024275195.1). Classification (GTDB taxonomy): domain Bacteria; phylum Chloroflexota; class Dehalococcoidia; order Lucifugimonadales; family Lucifugimonadaceae; genus Lucifugimonas. The sequence goes on from JAJRZP010000136.1 coordinate 598, forward strand.
TTGCCGGCGACTGGAACGGAGCCGGTTGCCACACCAACTTCTCGACTACTGAAATGCGCGAGTCGTTCGATGCATGTGTTGCTGCAGCCGAGGCTCTTGGCGCTCCCGGCAAACCAGAACTCCACATTGCAAACTACGGACCCGGCGTTGAACTTCGCCTCACAGGCGCACACGAAACTCAGCGTTTCGACCAGTTTTCGTACGGCGTGTCGGATCGCGGCGCTTCCGTCCGTATTCCCTGGCAGGTCGAAAAGGCCGGCAAGGGCTACATCGAAGACCGACGGCCGAACGCCAACTGCGACCCATATGTAGTCACCCAGTTGATAATCGACACGGTCTGCTCAGCGGCCACCAGTTAGCTTCTGGAATCAACACAGACTTACAAAGAGGGGATGGCCGTTTGGGTTCATCCCCTCTTTATTTCTCCGAGCTTTTCTGTTCCGTCGAAAAATTCAACAGGCCAATCGTGATGCGGCCTGAACCTTAAAACTACACCGCAATTTCAGCCTTGATGTATCAATTGGTCTGCGGTCACGCATGGGATCAGATATGCTGCGCTGCCATTCCCACCAACCCGATTCACCACTCCCTGCTCTGGTAACACGAAGATAGCCAAACTGAGAAAACTGAACTACGGCTGGATAGTCGTACTCGGCACCGCGCTCATGTTGTTCGGTGGGGCGGGTTCGCGATTTTCATTCGGAGTGTTCTTAAAGCCGGTTACTGAAGAATTCGATTGGAGCCGCGGTTCGCTGGCTGGAGCGCTGGCAATCGCAGGCCTCGCTACCGGAGGTCTACGACCTGTCGCCGGGATGCTCGCCGACCGATACGACCCCAAGATGGTCGCAGCCACCGGCGTGTTGATCGGGGGGTTGGCGCTGGCAGGAATGTCGGCGGTACAAGAACTGTGGCAGGTCTATGCCCTGTTCATCCTCATGGGAGTTGGCTTTACCCTGGCGTCTCCCGGGGCAGTTGCGAAGATCATAGGAGCCTGGTTTACGAGGCGGAGAGCCCTCGCAATGTCCCTCGCAGGGGCGGGTTCGGCAGCCGGTGAATCGGCACTTGTACCCATCGCCGCACTTGCCGTCGTATTTATCGGCTGGCGAGAGGGCTACCTCATTCTCGCTGGAATACTGCTCGTTCTGATCTTGCCGCTGGTATTTCTACTTCTAAAAAGCAGGCCCTCGCCCGGCCAGCACGCAGACGGGTACGAAGAAGGTGTTATATCCGACGCGCAGGACCTGAGCAGAGGGTCTGCGAATCCGAACGCTGGGATGTCGTTCAAGCAGGCTTGCCGAACGGGTCTCTTCTGGCGACTCACAATCGGCTTCTTCATATGAGGCTACACAATGGGTTTCGTGAATGCCCATTTCATCGCCTTCACTACCGATCTTGGCGCGTCGGCTGTTCAGGGTGCTGGCGCGCTTGCAACAGTGGGTATCGCCGGGCTTGCCGGAGGTCTGGGCTTTGGCTATTTCGCCGATAGATTCGGACGCAGGCCTTTGCTCTCATTTGCCTACGGAATGCGTGCCCTTGGATACGGCGTACTTTTAATGGCGACCAGCCTGCCGCTGGCAATTCTGGGCATCGTGATAATTGGTACCTCATGGACATCAGTTATCTCCCTAACAGGCACGGTTTCATCCGATGAGTTTGGTCTGCGCCGTCTTGGAACCATCTACGGCACGATGTTTGCTGTAATGCCGTTCGGTGCCTCTCTCGCAGTGTGGTTGGCAGGGCAGATATACGACTCGACCGGAAGCTACGACATTGCCATGTGGATAAGCCTCGTTCTGGGACTGATCGCAGCAATGGCAGTCGCACTGCCAAGCACGGGACTGTCGAACAAACTCTGGCCGAAAACGCCTCAGACAGAGTAGGTTTCAAGTCAGAGTGACTGGTATCTCTCTCACAGAGAGCTCATCAGATCCGTTCCAACCAAACTGAGCTACATCCGGAGCCAGTCGATCGGATAGATTCAGTATCACGACAAACGCGATCTATTCACGGGCCTGCCAAATCGTCTGACGACTATGGACTAAATAGCATTACACTCGAGTACGCGTCCGATTTTTGGGACACTGATCCACAACGTCCAACCATGTCATGCTGAACTTGATTCAGTATCAAGGCCAACCTGATACCAATCAGTTGCGAGATCCGCCCACGAAGGGTTCGATGACTCCATCAACTCAAGCTTCCAGTTACGCCTCCAACGCTTCAGTTGCTTTTCACGTCCGATGGCAACTTGTACCTGATCTGTCTCCTCGAACCAAACTAGCTTGGTCAACCTATGTTTATTGGCGAACTTGGATCCGATGCCTCGTTTGTGTTCCCAGACTCGACGGTAAAGATTGCCTGTTACGCCCACATAAAGGGTCTTTTGATCGTTGGACATAACATAAGTGAAATAACGTCGATAATCGGTCACAGGATTGAGCTTCTCACCCACCAGAACGCGATACTGAATCAAGTTCAGCATGACAATGATCATTGTCAGCAGACAGGTTAGTTCAATCGCCTGAGAAGCTACGGATCGGTTGGCACAACGCTCAAAAAGTCACGAAATTGAAGAGGCGGCGTCCGGCACGCTCGACATACTCAGCCTCGCCTTGATTTTGTCATACTGAACCTGATTCATTATCACGCCCAGCACCGGTAATTTCGTTCAATCTCGGAACGAGAGCCCGACCACACCCAACACCATAAGTAAACGTATCCGCGATCCCTACAGCCAGCGACCTGTTCGACTCGCGTACTTGGTGTATATCTCGCCAAACTCGCGCTCCAAATACGCCTCTTCTCGTCGTATTACCAGCACTGTGAGAGCGGCTACACCGAAGAAAACGGATATCAACATCGCCATCGCATTCAGGCCGATCGCCAGACCGGCGGCAATCAGCAGGAATCCAGAGTAGATAGGGTTTCTTGTCCGCTTGAACGGCCCGGTCATGATGAGCGTCTCGGTTGGCTCACCCGGCTCGGGATGTTCGCCATGCGCAGTCATGGTCGTCCACGTCCAGTAGATGACCCCGAGACCGATCGCAACCATGATCGACCCGATTACGATTCCTGTGGTTCCACCGATGATCGCACTTCGCCAGACGAACACGTGTATAAGCACGCCGATCATCACTGGAACGCCGAATATCACCGGCGGCAGTGTCGGCAGTTCAAGACCAGGTTTTTCGTGCTCGTTGTTGGAACCATCCGTCATAAATACATTTTCCTGGCTAGTAAATTACCCGTGCATGGCTGAAGCAGGATCAAGTATCACATCCGCAGCCGTCAACCGGTCCTGCAGCTCGGAGATCGACACACCACGACTATCGACACCATTCGATGACGCCATGGCGGCGGCGACGCCAGCAGCCTGCCCCATCCCCATCGAGTTCGCAGTGACTCGACTCGACGCCAATGCCTCCGAGGTCGCCGAGTGACAACGACCCGCCACCCACAGATTCTCTACACCCTGCGGCAGCAACGTACGATAGGAGATATCGTACGGTGGCACAGGTGGCTGATCGTGGTAGCCCACCTCGCCTTCAGGGTGACGATCAATACGCCATGCCCCCAGCACCACAACATCGTCCTGTCGTTTTGCCTGTCGAATATCATCGCCTGTGAGTATGTAGTCGCCAACTATCCTTCGTGATTCCCTCGAACCAGCGGTCGGGCCACTTGTGAAAAAATATGCGTCCTTGAACTCAGGCAATGCCTCTTTCCAGAGTTCAAACATAGTCCATGCGTCGCGACGACCCTGAATTTCGGCGTTGGTCCAGTCGTTCGGATCCGTGGAATTGCCCGGAGTTCGAACGACATTGAAGTAGATGTCTCTGCCGGAGAATGTCGCTGGCCACGGACCTCCATAGAGTCCTATCCTGCCCTCGGTACGCGCCTTTTCGAGTACCGCCGCACACTTTCTGCGTAGCTCAAAGGTGAGTTCTACGAAACCAATTCGGAAATGAAGGCTCATCGGCTGAAGTGATTCGGCAATCTCGTACGGACAACCGGCCCATGCCGCAACGTCAGCGTCACCGGTGGCGTCGATTACATTCTTCGGACGAACTGCAACAAGCCCATCTTTGTTACTCACAATCACGGTGTCGATACGGTCGCCGTCCATGATTACATCCGAAACTTGCGTGTGAAACAACGGAGTCACACCCGACTCGATCAGCACGTCGTCTGACGCCTTCTTGAAAAGCTCCGGGTCGGTACGTGGAATCACACGATCTGGATACTTCTCAACTTCGGTGAAATCACCGTTCACGTTGTAGATCAGATTTGGAGCCTGTCCGGGCTCGACAACTCCCATTCGCTCAAGCATCTCGAAGACCAGACCGCCCACGACGGGCCTGCCGGTCTCTTCGTAAACAAAACCGTCGAACGCCGAGCCGATGATGTTTGTGAAGAACCCACCTGCGAACCCCATACGGTCAACAGCCATCACGGAAGCACCGCTGCGCGCCGCACCCACAGCGGCGCCAATCCCTGCCAATCCAGTGCCACATACCAGCACATCTGGTTCTGCAACAACTGGTAGTGTTTTTGTGTACTGGATCGAGGACATGATGGGCTGCTCGTAGAACGACGACTCTCCTAACTCGTCAGACTCTTGCTGAACGGGCCACTCTCACGCTCGCGTAGAGCCACGTTCACACGCAGCTTCTCGAGCGTTTGCTGAAGTGTGAGCTGACCCTGCGGAACCTCGTGTTCGTCGAAGAACGCAATCACGTCATCTGCCTGCTCGGGCTTACTCAACGAAGTAACGCCAGAAAGCATTCGAACGATGCTGTTTGAGGGGAAGTCCTTGTTGATCGTGCCCCAGTTGTCCTTGATGAACTCCCAGGCGAGATAGCCCTGCTCCTTGTTCCGCATGCACACGGCAAGCAGGTATGGCGCATCCTGAGTTCGAACCGTGCCGTCGAGCGTCATCGCAAGCGTGCGCTGCATCTCGGTCTCGCCGGGGAATGCCGAGAGCGCCGACTGATAGCGACGTTCTTCTTGCGGTGTCGTCGGGTTCTTGTACTTACCGAGAAATACCTCATACTGAGCGGAATCCCCTTTTGAAGCAACAACTCCGGTCGCGGCGGCGGCGATATTTGGTTCAACTGATCCGGCATCGCGCAGGTAAGAGTCGTGTAGATCGCCAGCATTCTTGATTGCAAGTTCATCATCACCGACGTTTGCCAGCAATCGAACAAAAAGGCCTCTAAGTTCGAGGTCGCGTGATGAATCGCTCTCGTCTGGCTCCCAGTCGAGTCGATCGAGCGCCGGTTGCGCCAGATCACGAATCACTGTCTGGTAACGCAGCTTCGCATCACCCTCAACGAGCTTTTCTAGCCCACTTAAGCAACCGGAAAGTACTGTCCACACGTCAAGGTCAGTCTCGCGCTTGAAGCTGCGCGCAAGCTCCAGAAATTCTGTGGCCGATGTCCGCCCCGCCATGACCGATGACCATGTGTCGTCAACCAGTCCATAGCGCTCAATCGGTGTGAGATTCTCGAACATACTGCTCGAAAGTGCTTTGAGCATCTCTGCCGAGTATCTGGCGCGGAAGAAACCGCTCCCACCTGCGTTGACCGCAACCCAGTCGGCAGTAGAAGCCAATTCGACCTCAGCAGATTTTTCTTCGAGAAGATACCGAACCTCCTCAATGCCAGTTGAGGTACCGACCTTCAGTACAACCGGCACCGACCAGATAGTCGTGTCAGCAACCTCGGCCTTTGTATACAGGAAGCGATCTTGCTCAAGCGTGATGGTCGAACCATCTTCGGATATCGAGGCGCTTACCAGCGGAAAGCCCTTCTGGAATATCCACGAATCCATAATCCGGCGTGCCGGTTGCTGGGTTACGTGTTCAATCGCATCCCACAGGTCGTTGGTTTCTGTATTCCCATACTTGTGCTTGTTCAGATAGTAGCTGATCCCGTCTTTGAACTCTTCTTCGCCGAGGTACTGCTCAAGCATTCGCAGCACTGAACCGCCCTTTTCGTAGGTCAGCAGGTCGAACATGCCCTCGGCATCGACCGGTGAGTTCACCTCGATCTCTATCGGTCGAGTATTTGCCAGTGAATCGACATCGAACGCCATCGACCGTTCGAGGCTGAACTGGTTCCACCGACCCCAGCCAGAATTGAAGTTATCGGAACACATCGCTGCCATAAACGTTGCAAAAGCCTCGTTTAGCCAGATACCGTTCCACCACTCCATCGTCACGAGATCACCGAACCACATGTGAGCGATTTCATGCGCAATTACGTCGGCAACCCGAAGTAGCTCTGGCTCGGTTGGGCGTGACTTATCGACCAGAAGGAGTACCTCGCGGTATGTGATGCAGCCCAGATTCTCCATCGCTCCGAAAGCAAAATCTGGAACTGCCACCATGTCGAGCTTCTGGCCCGGATACGGAATTCCGTAGTATCTGGAGAAGAATTTCAGTGCAAACGCACCTGCTTCGAGTGCGTAGTCGGTGAGGTGACCTTTGCCAATCGGATGAACGATTCGAAGTGGTACACCATCGACGTCAACGGGATCAGTGGCTTCGAATGGACCGACGATAAATGCGACCAGATAGGTCGACATCACCATCGTGTCTTCAAACAGAATTGACTTGCGCCCGTTGCCAAGATCGGTCTCCGAAACGGTAGGTCCGTTTGAAACGGCAAACTGGTCCTCAGGAACAATAAGCGTCACGCCAAACGACGCCTTGAACGCCGGTTCGTCGAAGCACGGGAACGCGCGGCGGGCGTGAGTGCTCTCGAACTGGGTGGTCGCTATCGTGTGTTCCTCACCCTCGTCGTCAGTGAATGTCGAGCGGTAGAAACCGTGGAGTTGGTCGTTCAAAATCCCGGTGAAGTCGATGGCGATCGTGTACGGGCCCGGGCTCAGTTCCGATGCGAAGCTGAGAGTCGCCCGTTCCATCTCTTCATCGTGCTCAACATCTGAGGCGGAGGTTTCGCCTCCGATCGCATCGCGAACCAAAACGGAAGAAATCTCGAGATCAGCCGAGTTGATCTGAATGTTGTCGGTCGCCTGCCCAATCTCTACTTCGATCTCGACAGTACCCGAAAAGGTCGCTTCGTCTAGTTCGGGTTCGAGGACTATTCGGTAGTGAGAAGGAACAACAAACGAAGGTAGGCGATGCGGATTGGTCGAGGCGTCTGGCAAGTTTCACTCCAGTAGAAAAAACGTATCTCCGGAGCGTACCGCGACGCGTGCTTGCGCGCTACCGCTCGCGTGTGGTCATATCCCGCCCATGTGGAGTAACGAATTGGCCATGTTTTTACGCCATGCCTCGGCCGATTACGGGGTCCAATCGTAAAACCCTATACCTGTCTTTACTCCAAGATCGCCCGACTCGATTTTGTCGAGAAGCAGGCGTGGCAATTCTCGGGCATTGTTCAATTGCCGAAATATATTGTCTGCAGAATCTTGGGAAAGCTCCCCATCGCCATTACCAACCAGTCCGAAAACTCCGACCTCGGGAAGTTTCTTGCCAAATCCGTTTCTGACAATCTCATCAACCTGTGGTGCGGTAGCGATTCTGTCTTCAACAATCGCCATCGCCTCACGAAGCAGGGCAACCTGCAATCGATTGCCAATAAACCCTTGAATTTCGCGCTGTACGATAGCTGGTGTTTTGCCGATCGACCTGTACTCACTGACAACTATCTCAACAACTTCTTGAGACGTTTCAGGTCCTCGCACCACCTCGATGCCCGGCAACAGGTGGGGCGGGTTGTAGTAGTGGATTCCTACGACACGGTCCGGACGATCAGTAGCCGATCCATAGGCACTCGGGACGAACGTTGAGCTGTTCGACGCCAGAATGGCATGGCTCGGGGCGGATTCGCCGATAGCTGAAAAAATCTGCTGCTTCAATTGCAAGTTCTCACTTGCAGCTTCAATGACCAAATCGGCTTGCTTGACGGATTCGTGTAGATCAGTGCTTATGGAGATTCTGGCCAAAGTGGGCTCTATTTCATCTTCAGAAATTCGTCCACTCGACACCAGCGCCATAAGCCCGGTACGCGCTCTGACCATTGCTTCGCCCAGTAAATTTTCGGAAATATCGTGAAGCGAAACGTGTTTTCCGTGAGCTGCAAATTCGAGAGCAATCCCGTGCCCCATCAGTCCGGCGCCAACCACGGCGACGTGCTTGATTTCTGATTCTTTTGCTACGGGTGCATCAACCAGTCCTGCCTTGTGTTCAGCCGGTTTCGAATCCGGAATCCGACCCGGCGCCGTCGCAACCGATATTTCTTTGAACAACTCACCCGCAATGATCTGAACCAGATCCCATCCGATCTGCTCCCATATTTCGAACGGCCCGCCAACCGCCCACCTTCTTCCGATCGCGTTCCTGACGACCGAATCGATGCTGGCTTCCGTGGCAACACCGTCTTCGACTAACGCCAGAGACTCCCGCAGCAAAGCGATCTGGAGCCTCTGGGCAACGCGCCCACGGTTTTCATCACTTACCGGCACAAATTTGTCCTAACCCAAATATGGAACCGTAGTAGAACCAACTTAAACCGAATAGCCGACTGAGCCGTCTGTACGCATCGGGATGGACTGCAGGTTTCGAGGGTTGTACGGCTGAGACTTGAACGACTCAACTTCGAGATCAATCCCGATTCCTGCGACATCAGGCACAGGGATGTATCCACCCTCGCGCTTCCATGATGAGTTGAACATAGCATTGAAAGGCTGCTCGTCTTCCTTCGAATACTCCTGCGTCAGGAAGTTCGGAATCGATGTGTCTATGTTGCAGGCTGCCGCGGTTAGCACTGGCCCTAAAAAGTTATGAGTGACCAACGCTGAGTGATACGACTCGGCGATCGCGGCGATCTTCTTCACCGCGGTGAACCCTCCGGCAAGTCCGAGGTCGGGGCGAGCATACTGACTCCCGCCTGCCTCGAACATCTCACGGAACTCCCAGATCGAGTGCATACGCTCGCCGTTTGCTACCGGAAGCGTGGTTCGCTGGGCGATCTCAGCCTGCGACTTGACCGAATCTATCTGCACAGGGTCTTCGTAGAACATCGGCTGGAACTCAACGAGTTGCTCCGCCAGCGCGATTGCGACCATCGGTGTCAACTTGCGGTGCATCTCCAGAATAATGTCGACATCAAGCCCTGCCCCCTCTCGCATCGCCGCGACGTTCTCGCGGGTGTCGTGAATCAAGCGAGGCAGCGTCATCGACTGGAATCCGTCGGGGAGTGGATCAGTCTTGATCGCGGTGAATCCCTCTTCGGCAGCGGCGCGCGCATTCAGTAGCAGCCCCTCCGCGTTTGTTCCCTGATCGGCAGCATCAGGTCGCTTCCCGCCCATCAGGAGATGAAGTCGAATCTTGTTACGGACCTTGCCTCCAAGCAACTGCCACACCGGGGCTTCGACCGCCTTGCCCTTGATGTCCCACAGGGCGATGTCGACCGCGCTCACAGCACCGGAAACGACCGAGCCACGAAACGGCCCCATTCGGTACATGTACTGCCAGTGATGCTCAATATCCAGGGGATCTTTGCCAACGAGATAGTCGGCGAACTTCTTCACTACCGCATCGGTGGCTTCGAGATACCCCCAGCACGCCGACTGACCGACTCCAACCAGACCGTCATCAGTGGCTATCCTGACAATCTGGCTATTACCGGCAAGGATCGATTCGACTTTTTCAATTTTCATTGACGACTGTTCTCTACTTTTCTGCTTGATTGGGAATCCACCGGTTACTTTCGGCGAAAATGATACGCACTATTTGGATCGCATCTCTGAAATAAGTGCGATTGTTGACGCCATATCGGTAACACGATGATGCCGTTCATAGTCTGCGTGACCGTTGTAGCGATCGATCAGTACGGGTGTCAATCCGGCATTCTCAGCACCATGAATATCTGACTCAATTTGATCGCCGACAAAGATGGCCTCTTCGGCAGAGACACGGGCTTTCGTAAGGGCGGCCTCGAAAATACGTTTATCTGGTTTTTCAACACCGGTTTCGCCCGACGTGACCGCAACCTCGACATGGCCCGTTAATCCCATGTCATCACACAACTCCTGACTGCCAGAGTTCATGTTCGATATGACACCGACGATCAGTCCCGACTGTCGCAGCCGGGACAGACCATCAATCACGTCGGGGAACAAGGCGATGTGGTACTCCTGCTTGCGAATTTCCGCCCAGATCTCGCCGGCGAGCGACAGCTCAACTTCATGCCCCGCACCCTTGAGCACAAGCTGCTCGAACCGAGAGAAAAATGCCCATTGTTCATTACCGTTCATCTTTCTTATGGGCTTAAGACTGTTCTGGCGGGTCATAAACTCATCAGCCATGTGATATCCGGCGTCGATACCTTCTCTCGTCACCTTCAAACCAAACTTACCGGCGGCCTGAGCCTGTATTTGCTCGCGTGGAGGGTCGAACCCTGCCAGGGTTCCGTACACATCGAAGAAAACTGCCTTTAGCTCAGCCAACGGTTGCTCTGCCCCCTATCACTCGTGGAGTGTGTCATTTACTTCAACGATCCAACTGGCTGGATGGTCAGCGCTGCAGCCCCGACCCATTTCGCCCCGGCTGTCTTCAGTATTGCCGCGGCGGCTTCGACCGTGCTCCCCGTCGTAAACACATCGTCGACCAGCAGAATGCGCATCCCACTAATCCTGCCCGTTGAGTCTGAGTTCAGTTCGAATGCGCCAGAGAGAGCGCTGCGTCTTGCCTGCGCCGTTGGTTGTACCGACTGTGGCGGTGTCGGCCGGATACGCCCCAACAGTTCGTCGCTGAAGTCTATGTCCATCTTCTGGGCAAGTTTTCGTGCCAGTATCTCCGACTGGTTGTATCCACGAGAGCGCACTCGAGATTTATGCATTGGAATCGGCGCTATGAAGTCGATCTTGCTTCTGCTCATCGCATTCACGTCGAACAGTTGAGCCAATGGCTCACCTAACGCTCGAATGTCATCAAATTTGAAGGCTTTGACAGCCGATCCGACGGGTGTTTCATACAAGTACGAGCCATATAAACGATCGAGGAAGGCCGTTTCAGACAGGCAACCGCCGCACGTACCGGCTTTATCCAGCGGTTTCGCACATATCCTGCACACGTCGCGGCCGACCTGAGTCGACTCGTCTATGCAGATCTGGCAGAGCAACGCGTCCTTGCGCCCACAATGGACACATAAGCGAGGAAACACGAGGTTTATCGCTCCAGACGTAAATTCTCTCAATGCTGTAATCAAATGCGGCATTTCCAGCGAAATTTCATAGCCGTTGGCTTCCAGAGGTACTGATACGGCAATAGAATAGCTAAGTACCGGGCTGGTGCTCGGTTCAGGAACATTTTTTGGGTTCGAATTGGGGGATACGTGGAACTAACAATCACCGCCAACAACACGACTCTTACCGACGCGATCAAGAAGTATGCAGAGAAGCGACTCAGCATCCTTGATCGAAGATTCCGTGATCCGGTGCCTGTATTCCTACAAATTCGAAAAGAACAGACGAAAAAAGAAGACGAGCGATTTATCGCTGAAGTAACCATTCGGTTGAAACGAGGGGTTATACGAGGCGAGATGCGCGGCGATACGCCGTACACCGCAGTCGACAACGTTTCCGACACAATCACTCGCCAGATCAGCCGTTACAAGAATCGCTACTCAGACAAGAATCGACGCTCCTCGGAGGGAGGCCTCGGGCAGGCGATTGCTGAACAACTGGCGCAAGAGGCTGTCAGCGAAGTCGATGATCGTGGCATTACTACGCTCGAACACGGCCAGCTCGTTCGAACGAAACGCCACCCGGTCGTACCAGAGTCGGTTGAAGACGCGGCCGCTCAGATGGAGTTACTCGGTCACAACTTCTACGTGTTCCGTAACAAGGAAACGAAGGAAATCAACGTTGTGTATCGAAGGCACGACGAAGACTATGGCCTGATCGTTCCTGAAGACGCCGAACTCTAGAATCGCCCTGCGGACGACGCCAACACTCACTCGTCTCGGCCCCCGATTTTCATCGGGATAAACTCCGCGATTGCAGAGCGGAGAGATCTGAGTTGCTTTCACCGCGCCAAGCGACGACTATGTTGAATTCGACGAAGCGGGACTGGAGCCAGCGAGCGCGTTCCCCCTCAACCCAACCTTCTGAGGATGGAGAAGGAATTAGAAGGAAGCCGCAGCACAGCCCAACGCCTCATCAATCTTTGGGGTGTGGGGATGAGGAGATCGCGTTACCGGTTGTCGAGCGGCGTGTACTCGTAAATCACCACGGGTGTATCCGGGTCGGTGGCGAGGGACTCTGGAGTGGGATAGACCTGTACCAGTCCGTTGATGTCCATCTTTTCGAACTTGCTCAAACCCGCCTCGTCGTACTTAGCGCGCTCCATTTCACCAATGTAGACATACCTGATGTTGTACTTGTCGAGGAGGTTTATGGCAGTTTGCCTGAGGGCCGTGTTGAAGAATCTATCGACTTCGATACGTCGATTCGTGACGGTCGATGCGTAGCCCATCCGCTGTTGGCGCTGATGCCAGTCCCAACCGATCACCGCAGGCAGTCCCGTGTAGATCGAAATCCGGTTGCCCCAGCGATACTGGTCACTCAGCCCCTCGATTATCACCGGCGAACCCTCGATGTTTTCCTGCATCCACTCGATTGCATCGAAATCGTACTTCAGCGTCAGCGGCCCTTCTTGATCGACGTACGTCACGTTCTCCATATACGCCATGCCATCCAGTCCCAGACCACTGAATTCGAAACGCTGTGCGTTCCGGTCTCGGGTTCCCAGAACCGGATAGATCATCACACCAACCACGAGTACAGCCAGCAAACCCAACCAGACACCGCGCGGAGCGCGTACGTTTATCAACGAGAGTTTGCCTGCATCGGCAAGGAACCACAGGAAGTACGCCGAAGCCATCGCAAGCAGGACCCATGCCTGAAGGTAGAACTTGAATACCGTGTTCATGCGACCGATATCGTCCTTCACGGTAAACATATCGACGCCCGCAGCGAGTGCCATCGCCATCACAACCATTCCCACCGCCACCAGCAAATATCTGGCGTCCGGCAACCGTGAGCCGTAGGCGACGACGCCTGCACCCAGAACTGAAGCACCGACAATCACCGTGAATGCGATCGTCGCAAAGCCCGTAAGGGCCAGAGTCGCGATAGCCGCGGCAACGAGCACGATCACAATGTGCCACGTCCAACCGGCAAGCCCTGAACCGGAAAGTGGAGCATTCGTAACGCTTGCCAGCGCATCCGACAGTCGCTCTCGCCACATGTACACCAGCCAGCTCAATATCACCAGCAGGAACAGTGAATGGATGACTATGTATCGCCACAACTCAGTTGAGAACTGGCTCCTGACAACTCCATTATTGAATAACTCGAAATTTGCATGGAACGGCAGGTAAACGACGTATCCGACTACGACAACGAAAACCGTACTGACGCCACCAACTGCAAGCCGTGCCAACACCGAACGGTTCGTCGCCAACAACTGCCCGCCAACCAGAAAAGCGCCCGTCAGCATCAGTTGAGTCGGAAAATCCCAGGCGTTGATCGTCCGCAGCGACCCCACCAGTACACCGACGATGAACAGACCTGCCAACGATTCGGCAAGCGGTCGCTTTCTACCAATTCTGAGAAAAGCGGCGATGGTCGCGGCAAACGCCGTTACCGCAATAGGAATTGCGATCAGGTGGGCATGGAGATCTGCGAACAAAAACGTGAAAAATGGAAATTCCGTGATCTCGTTCCCGGGCGAGCCAGGAGCCATCATTCTGGAACTGCGCCAGAAATCGAACGACCCGAACGGCTGATCCTGAAATAACGTTCTGGACGCACCCTGCAGTATCTGCAAAAGCCCATCGATGTTTCCCGCCACAGCGACGAACACCACCGCAACAAGACCTGCGTAAACGGGTGATTTGCGAGACCATGCCGGGATTCGCCGTGCGCGGAGCGTCAGTTCTGCGAGCCCACTGACTATCGAGTAAACCCCTCCGACTGTCATCGCGAACAACAACGGCACGGCAAGGTTGTACGCCACGGCTGGAACGATTCCAGTAAACCTGATCAACGACGCGATCATGAACTGCCCGAAATAGTAGTAGTTCAGGTACCCGCCTGCGTACCACGGGTCGTACGGAGGGATAGTTGAAGACTTCACTACGGCATTCAGGTAGGCGAAGTCCATCGGCTTCTCGCCGCCCTTCCACGGATGCCAGAGATCGGGATTCGCGGCACGTATCAACAGGAACGCTACGTAAGCAATCAGGAGGAGGACTTCCATCCTGATAATTCGGCGTTTATTTGCTTTCAGGTGCCTTCTGAGATCACCTCCTGTCGCTCGCAGCGTGAGAAAAGAGATCACTGCCAGTACGATCACTGCCAGCAACACGGCAACAAAGCTGAACTGCAATACGTTTGTCGCTACCAGAAGCCACGCAGTTGTCGCCACCAGCAGTAGCCCCAGCGGTTTTGCGAACAGATAGCCACGGTCGGGCCATGGCCTGAATACCACAACCGCAATCGGCAACACGACGAGCGCAAACAACTGGGCGGCGGCGTACCACACAACCGGCGTCAACCAATCGGGCATCCAGCGCAAGAATGTGATCGAACTCCATGTGCCACCAGATTGTTGAACGACCGCATCTTCATCCGATAGCAGCAGCCCCACCTCTTGGCGGTTAAAACTCTGGAGTGTTGTTCCTGTCGCACCGATTTCGAACTTCAGTTGTTCGGCAGAAAATCCGCCAACATTCGAAAACACGAATGTCTGCGGATGTTCATAAACAGAAAAACTTTCGTCTGCCCAACCGAAGTTCACAGTGAACAGACCGGACGATGGCTTCTGAAACTGCTCTGGAGCATCGAAGTCGAGTCGGGCAAAAGGATCTTCGTAATAGTCGATGCCCAGACCGCCAATGTAACGACTGTCTGAGTAGGCCAACTCAAAACCGAGTTCACCAGAAAACAGCTTCTCGTAAAACGTGCTGGTCAGTGGATACCGCTCTTGCAGACGCGGAATGGTCGCGTAAAGGCGATTGCTGAGAATAACGAAATAATCGGCCCCGGCCAGTGTCTCAGTGAGTTTCTCAAACTTTTGCGGAGTCTCGTCGTTGTACAACTCAACTCGTTCCTGCATACGAAGGCCGATCACGCTCGGAATGCCTTCTTCCCAGTGTTCCTGCACAACTGTCGATCCTGCCGGGGCGTTATCTCGCAACCAGCTTGACACATTATTGAGGGGGTGTTGGCCCGAATACACGTTCATGAATGAAAGTGTGTAGTGGATCGTGAATATCAGTACCAGTGCGATCGGCAACGCCTGTAGCCATCGCCGATTCGGTTGTAATGACCTTATTACCTCGAATGCCCACCAGAGAACACGCGCACCGTACAGAATCAGGAATGGCGTGATCGGCATCATGTACCGCATGAACTTCACATCGAACCAGCCGGTTATCAGCAGGTACGGCAGAACCCAGGCAAGAATCACCAGATCAGCTTTACGTTGTGCCAGAACTCCCGCAATTACTGCACCGAGCAGCCCCAACCAAACGGTAATACCGAGCGCCGGTCCCAGTCCCCAGGTACCCAACTGAACCATTTGGTAGATGTATTTGGGTGTATCTTCGTACTGCCGGGTGAACGGGAAATCGACCTCGCGCCTGACCATCTGGCCCTGAGTCGAGATATTGTCGATATAGGTACTGAAATCGAGAAACATGTAGGGCTGTGTAACGATCAACACGGCAAGGGCGGCAATACCAGCGAGAACGACGTTTTGATACGCGATCCACTGTCGTCCGGCTGCCGCATCAGACGAAATTCCATCCGAGTCGTATCGATCACCCTTTCTCGACGTGGCAAAAATCACGTGAGCGAGAACTAATGCAATTCCAAGCGGAAGCACCGAGAATTTCGTAGCGACTGCCAGCCCGAACATGACGCCCGCGAGTATCGAATCGCGCCGACGGCCCCGCTCCGCAACACGTATCGAGTAGTAGATCGTCGCAACGATGAACGTCGTCATGAACGTGTCGACCGCGAAGAAGTGACTCAGTTGTATTTGCTGCACTGCCAGTGCCGATAGCAATGCTGCCAGCACGCCTACTCGACTGCTGAACACCGCGCGGCCGATCAGAAAGACAAGGAAGACAGTCGCCGTATCTGAAAATGCTGAGAGTGCCCTGCCTGCGTACCGTAAATCGAACAGGCTCATCCATTTGTAAGGAGCAACTGCGTATTGGATCGCCTTCAGCGAATAGTGAAGCAGGCTGCCCCAGTTGAACGATCCCGGATTCAGGGTGCTTGCTTCAGGGTCAAGAATATTCGACCACTCGTCGCCCTCAGGAAATTCGAGGTTATACACCTGTGACAGGAACGCACGTTCGTCAGGCTGGAACAGGCCGCCCTGATCCCAGTTAATCCCGTAAACACGAAGTGTTATCGCCAGCAGCAAAATCAGTGCCAGAGCATAACGCGTCGAAATGGCCGGTACCTTGAGGCGACCGAAAAGGGCTGCCAACCGAGATTCATCGGATGACAGATTGTTGATCACGAAGTCCGACTGTCGCTCAACAACGGTCGCAGACGAGTCCGCTACGGGCTTTGAGAGATCACTTAGATCGGCACTCTGGGCTTCACGCATGAAGAGGAATTCTAACGTCGGGAAGAAGTCTGGCGCAGCATAATTTGTACTACTCGTTACGCCAGTAGATGAAATATCGACTTATTCCCAACCACTCTGATGCAATAAAAAATGGCGTTTGACCACCGACTTACTCACATCTACGCTTGAACTCGCCATATTGTCAGGCACCTAAACTAAACGGAAAGTTAGCAATCCCACTTGGCCATTTCTGAATCCCAGCAACTCGTCTCCAGTTCGTTCGATCGAACGGTTCTACCTAACGGCCTAAGGATTCTCACCAGTACGTTCCAACACACCAATGCGGTAAGCATCATTTTTCTATTCGGTGCTGGCTCTCGTTACGAAACCCCGCAACTTGCCGGTGCCTCACATCTGTTCGAGCACATGCTTTTCAAAGGCACGCCTGCTCGGCCCACCCCACGCCAGATATCTGAGGTTGTCGAAGGTGTCGGTGGAACGCTCAATGCGTTCACCGATCGCGAAGTAACAGGCTACTGGTGTCGCTTGGCGCAGCCTAACTACCGAGAAGGTATCGATCTTCTCGCCGACATGATCCTGAACTAGATGTTCAAAGACGACGATATCCTCAAAGAAAAACAGGTCGTCTACGAAGAGATTCGTGCTTCGTATGATTCACCCGGTGCCAGAGTGTCGATGCTACTCGATGGCCTGCTATGGCCCGATCAACCGATGGGTCGGGACATCGCCGGTTCCGTCGAGTCGGTCGGGGCGATCTCTCGTGATGAAATGCTCAAGTATCTCGATATCCAGTACGTCGCCTCAAACACGGTGATAGCGATTGCAGGGAATATCGAACATACCGAAGTTGTCGATCAGATAAGCGGTCTTCTCGGCGGGCTACGTGACGGAGAAAAACTACCGATGTTCCCGTACGAGCCGGTATCTCTGATCAGAAGGGTTGCGCTCGAGCACCGACCTACCGAGCAGGCTCATATCGCCATCGGTATGGCGGGGCTCGCCAGCGACGATCCTGACCGTCACGCCCTCTCGATAATGTCGGTAATACTGGGCGAAACGATGAGTAGCCGACTCTTCGAAGAAGTTCGGGAACAGCGGGGGCTCGCATACGACATCCACAGCGGAGCACACTTCTTCAGCGATTGCGGGGCGTTCGTGGTCGAGTCAGGAATCGATCCCGCGCGGGTCGACGAGGCGATACCTGTGATCCTGGCCGAGTTGGCGAAAATGCGAGACGGAGTCACCGAGGCTGAATGGAAACAGGCTCTGGACTTGACCAAGGGACGCATGATGCTGCGCATGGAGGAGAGCCGCGCGGTTTCGAGTTTCCTCGGCATTCAGGAACTGCTTCGCAACAAGGTTGAAACTGTTGACGATATCCTCGATAAGATCTCGGCGGTCACACGGGATGACATAAAAAGGGCAGCAAACCGCGTCATCAAGTCCGAGAATCTGGTGCTTTCTATAGTTGGCCCGTTCGACGACGCAACCCACTTCGAGAGCATGCTCAAGTTCGAGTAGTATCGATTCATCGCCAGATGCTAGACGCTACCGTGTTGCCGAAAATTCGCAGCAATGCGACCTGCCATGAAGACAAAAATCGTTTAAGTGCGTAAAAAAAAAGCTAGGGCTCGGTCATAGTTCCAGCGTAGCTTGCTAGTCATGTTGACAAGACAAGCACCTCCAACCGACTTCAAGTGGCAGGCAGACAGCATCCGTGCCCTACGCACCCACCTTGGACTTTCACAAACTGCACTGTCCCGAGAAATTGGAATTCGGCAGCAGACGATCAGCGAGTGGGAGACCGGGATGTACGCACCGCGCGGAGCATCCGTGACCATCCTGACTCTGCTGGCAGTGAGTTCGAGTTTTCAATTCGAATCCGACGCCGATAAGGACGAAACGATTCAACCGTTGATGCCAGAAGAATTGGCGTCTCGCTCGGCACAGGGATTAGCACCACGCCGTCTTGCCGACTCGGGGCCAGTATCCGCACGTTCACAGCCAACAGCCCCGGCGCAGCGCCTCACATTTGAAGCCGCAAAAGCCGCTCAGACCGATCGCCGGACCGGCACGTACAACTCTACATACTTCGAGTCACGACCGTCAGCAACGGTTCGACGACTCGAAGTTCCAATGTGATTAGAACCCGCAAACTGAACCCACACCTCACACCGGTCGTCCGCAATACCGCTCAGGCAGGACAGGTCATCGGCGAGATACGACTTTGACACTCCTGTGCATATCCGAATAGGATTGCGCCACTGATCAACGGGAGAGATCAATTGGCTACGCGTGCATACATCCTCATTGAAACAGCTGTTGGCAAAACATCTGAGGTTTCGGAAGCATTGAAAGAAATGTCGATGATGAAAGCTGTCGATACTGTCACCGGGCCATTCGACATCATCGCCGTAGCCGAAGCAGAAGACCTCCCCAGCATTGGCGATCTAATCAGTGACGGAATGCACAGTGTTCCGGGCATCGTAAAAACTGTTACGTGCCTCTCAGTCAGAAGCTGACGCACCCCGAGCCCTGCTCGAAACAGCGGGGAATCACATATTGCGTTTCGAGTTCACTCCTGAAGAGTCCGAGTTCAAAAGTCAGCTAAGTTCGTTTCTCGATGATGCCTTGCCCGCCGATTGGCACGGGCCTGCCGACGAATCACGCGACGACCACTGGGAACTCAATCAGGAGATCAAAAAAGGCCTTGCCGAGCGAGGCTGGCTCGTGATGAGTTGGCCGAAGGAATATGGCGGTGCCGATTCCTCGCCCATGATGAACACCATCTTCGCCGAGGAAATGGCGTACCGACGCGCCCCCGGTCACGACAGGTTCGGCACCCGCATGCTCGGTCCAACGCTCATGCGTTTCGGTACAGAAGAACAACGCACAAAGTATCTCGGATCCATCGCACGTGGCGAAATTCAGTGGTGTCAGGGCTACTCCGAACCAAACTCGGGCTCCGATCTTGCATCGTTGCAGACCCGCGCAGTCGAAGATGGCGACGACTTTGTCGTGACAGGCGCAAAAATCTGGACATCACTGGCACACCGAGCCGACATGATGTTCATGCTGGTGCGAACCGACCCTGAGGCGGCGCCACACCGGGGCATCAGCCTGATACTGGTCGATATGAAATCTCCGGGTGTCGAAGTGCAACCAATCGTTAACATGGCCGGTGTCCACAGCTTCAATCAGGTCGTATTCGATCAGGTTCGTGTTCCAAAGGCCAATCTGATCGGCCAACTGAATGACGGATGGCGAGCCGGGATGACCGTACTCAACTTCGAACGATCGGGGATCGACTACGCAGCATGGGCGCGCGCTGCCCTCGAAGAGATTATCGAACACGTACAGAGTGAAGATGCAGTTACCTCTACGAAATCAGATCCAGCTATACGGATCAAACTCGCAGAGCTTCACATGGAAGTCGAAGCGGCACGTCTTATGTGCTTCGACGTCGCATGGCGACAAGGCAAAGGCGAAATTCCATCGTCGGAAGCCTCGATGAGCAAAGTCGCTGCGACCGAGGTTTATCTGAAGGTGCTCGACTACGGTCTGGAACTACTCGGTATGTACGGCGTACTTGAACCGGGTTCTAAGCAGGCATTGCTACAGGGCAGAATCTTCAAAATGCGCCTGTTCTACACATCTGGACCAATTCTCGCCGGAACGAACGAGATCCAAAAAAATATCATCGCACAACGTGGGCTCGGACTACCTCGAAAGTAAGCAGACGACAGGTTTATCAGTTGGACTTCGGACTCACAGAAACTCAAGAACTCATTCGTGTATCAGCACGCGAGTTCCTTGAAGATCGAGCTACCACAACAACGGTCAGGGCTGTTGCCGATGGCGATACCGAGGCGATTTCGTCACTCTGGAATGAAATTATCGAACTCGGCTGGCAGGCGATGACCATCTCCGAAGAACACGGTGGAGCTGGACTGGCATTCAGCGATCTCGCCATACTCCTTGAAGAGTTGGGTGCAAGTCTCGCACCCACGCCGATCGTAGAGTCATCGATTTCCTCATGGGTCATTGAACGCTATGGATCAGATCCGATTAAGTCAGAACTGTTGCCGCAGATCGCCAGTGGGGGTGTACTCATCACACCCGCGTTCGTCGAGCGAGACGCTTCGTGGCAAACTGAGTCGACGAAAGTCGCCGCTACTCGCTCAGGCTCCGATCTGGTGGTCACAGGCGAGAAGCGATTTGTGGCATTCGCCGATCAGGCTACTCACGCACTAACACTGGTGCGTACCGATGATGACGCCCCAACGCTCATCGTTATTCCCATCTGGAAAGCAGAAGGAGTTGCTCTGACCCCTCTCGATCATGCTTCCGGGGTTCCGGTCTCTTCGCTGACATTCAACGAACTTGCGGTACCGGAAGGCAACATTGTCGCCACCGGTCATGAAGCCGTCAGGGCGGCGGAAGAACTCGTCGCGGCTGGAGGCGTAGCGCGAGCAGCCCAACTCGCCGGACTCGGCAGGGCTGTCGTCGACGCTACCGTCGAATACACATCAACCCGCGAGCAGTTCGGCAAACCGGTTGGTACGTTCCAGGCGGTTCAGCATCATCTCGCCGATATGGCTATCGCTGCGAAACAGGTGAACCATCTTGTCCACGCAGCCGCCTGGAGTTTCTCACGCGATGGCTATTCCAAAGTTGCCGCGGCTCAAGCGAAAATTGCAGCAAGCGACAAGATCGCGAATTTATGTTGGACGGCTCATCAGTGCCACGGTGCGATAGGCTTCACATGGGAACACGATCTGCACCTCTATACTCGAAGGGCACTGGCGTGGAAAACCGACTATGGTGACTCGGCGTTCCATAAATCGAGACTGGCAAGCGCTATTGGTCTGTAAGGAATAAATATCTAATGTGGTGGACTGCAGAAGAAGAGAAGAATCAACTCCGTCAACAGGACTGCCTGTTTTGCAACATCGTTCACGGCGCGATGCCATCAACAGAAATTTATTCTGACGATCAATGCATGGCATTCAACGACATTAACCCGGTTGCCAACGTTCATGTCCTGATCGTCCCGCGCGACCACCTGACATATCTGACCGGTGCAACCGAGCAGCACGAACAACTACTCGGTCATCTGATGCGAGTTGGGGCGCGCGTCGCTCGCCAGACCGGAATTTCCGAGGGCGGTTACCGGATAGCTGTCAATCAGGGCGTTGATGCAGGTCAGATCGTCGACCATCTACACCTTCACGTTCTTGGTGGCGGCCTGTTGGACAAGCTTGGGACGCCACTCGGACCATCGTAATTAACCCGGTCACTCCGCAGGGCATCGGCTGTTGAAGCTGCTAAGTAAGGGGCTGATTGCTTAGTGCGAATCGGGCTACTTTCCGGAACCAGTTACTCGGCTTTCAAATACCGTGAATATCGGTTGTTCTGGATAGCTGCCGCGTTCTCCAACATAGGAATGTGGTCGCTCGTCTGGGGCAGGCTCTGGTTGATGAGGACGCTTACTGAATCCGAGGTGATGCTTGGACTCGTTGCGACCGCCAACCTTGCCCCTGTACTTATTTTCTCGATGTGGGGCGGGGTGCTGGCAGATCGATTTAATCGCCTGAAAATCGTCCGAATCACGCGACTGCTGTTTGCCGTAGCCACCCTTGCGACGGGTTTGCTGATCCAGAGTGGGCTGGTTGAGCCGTGGCATGTGCTTGCAATAGCCGCTGTAACCGGAACTTTGCTCGCATTCGACATACCTTCGAGATCGGCGATGGTTGCAACTATAGTTCCTAAAGAACATCTCGCAGGCGCCATATCGCTGTATTCAATCGTGTTCGGATCCGCCGCGATTATCGGTCCGGTACTGTTCCGCCCACTTGTCGCAGCATGGGGGCTGGAAGGTCTGTTTTACGTAATCGGGACAACCTACATATTCACTGTTTTAACTCTGATGATGATGTCGAGCAGAGGCCACAAGGTTCGAGCAACCAGCAAAACTGCCTTCGCGGGCATTATTCAAGGATTTGCCTACCTCAGACAACAGAAATCGATCGCTTCCGTCATCATGCTCGGCGTAACGCTCGGGCTATTCGGATCGTCATTCGAGACACTGCTGCCCGTGTTCACCGATGAAGTGTTTGCCGGTGGTGAGAGCGTGTATGGAGATCTTCTTCTCGGTGCTGGGATCGGCGGGTTAACGGCAACCACAGCTATCACGATAATTGGAAAACGAGTCCGCCCCGCGCTTTATCTGATTATCGCCGGAGTAGGGGTTGGTGCCACCCAACTCGTGTTCGCTCGGATAGAAGTTTTGAGCATGGCGATATTCATTGCAGGAGTCATGGGCGGATTCAGAGTAGTACTCGGGACGATGAACACAACTGTTGTGCAAACGCTGGTGGACGAAGAGTTTCGGGGTCGTGTCTTGAGCATTAACCAACTCACCTGGGGCGCATCGGCACTCGGCGGGCTACTCATGGGCTACCTCGCGCAGCGATTCGATGCCCCGACAGCGATGACGCTCGGGGGAACGGTCGCAATACTCGCCACATTGTTGGTCGGCCAGCGACTGATTCGAAATTTTGGTGCTGGCTCAAAACCGAGCCAGAAATCCGAAACTCCAGCCGAAAGTGCAGCGTGAGCCACATGTACGTAAGCAAAAAGCCCTATTTCAAGCGCTTTCACACATAAATCGCTCGATACCGCAATCCTGAATTTTAGTTGCGACATGCCCCCTCTGTGGGCATAATGAGCGCGCTTACCTTGGGCACACCGTTGTACTGTTCCCAAGTAGCCAGCCCGGGCTTTTGTTTGGACACCGGGGTTTCTTGCTGTTATTCCTGTGTTGCCAGCTTGAATATTCTGAATAAACACTCGAAAGGAGAGGGCGCTTGCACCCGTTTGCATACGTTGCCCCAGGCACGGTAGACGAAGCCATAGCCGTGCTGAACGAACATGGCGATCGAGCACGACCAATGGCAGGCGGAACCGACCTGCTTGTTAAAGCTCGCGCCAATGTCTGGGAGCTAGATGCCGTTGTCGACATCAAGAATATTCCCGAACTTATGAACCTATCCGTAGGTAGCGACGGTCTCAGCATCGGTGCTGGCGTACCGTGTTACGAGGTCTACGAGAACAGCGAAATCGTCGCTGATTACCCTGGAATCGTAGATGGTGCCTCGATCATTGGTGGAATCCAGATTCAGTCACGCGCTGGTCTCGGTGGAAACCTTTGTAACGCTGCTCCGTCTGGTGATGGCATCTGCCCACTCATCGTTTACAGTGCGGTCGCAAGAATCGCCAGTTCGAGCGGTATTCGCGAAGTGCCTGTCGAAGACTTCTGCACCGGACCAAGCCAAACGGTTCTGGAAACTGGCGATCTTCTCGTCAGCATCGAAGTTCCGAAGCCTGCTGCCAACAGTGGCGCAGCCTACACACGCTTCATACCTCGAAATGAAATGGACATCGCCGTGGCTGGCGTCGGAGTTTTTGTTCAACTCGACTCTTCAGGCCAGAACTTCGAGTCGGCACGAATCGCGCTGGCATCAGTAGGGCCAACCCCGATTCTCGCAGCCACAACTGGCAACAGCCTCGCTGGCAAGCCGGTGAACGATGAATCAATCGCCGCCGCCGCTTCGCTGGCCAGAGATGCTGCGACACCGATTACCGACATGCGCGGCACGATCGAACAGCGAAAACAACTTGTAGAAGTGCTCACAGGCCGAATGATCAAGCAGGCCGTCGAACGGGCAAGGGGCTAAAGAGAACCATGACAACAAACACCCCGAGCAAAGTACACGTGACAACGACCATCAACGGTCAGCAGCACGAATTGCTCGTACCGGGCTACATGAGCCTGCTCGACACTCTCCGTGAACTCATTGGGCTCACCGGCACCAAGGAAGGCTGTCTCGACGGCAACTGTGGTGCGTGCACGGTCAGCATTGACGGTCGAATTGTCGATTCCTGCCTCGTACTTGGTGCAGAAGTGGATGGCAAAGAAGTCAGCACTATCGAAGGAATGGCAACACCTGAGGGTCTTCACCCGTTGCAACAGGCTTTCCTCGAAGAGGCAGCCTTGCAGTGCGGTATTTGCACACCGGGCTTCCTCGTCGCAGCGAAGGGCCTGCTGGACAACGAGCCTTCACCGAGCGAAGGTCGAATCCGACACTGGCTCGCAGGAAACCTCTGCCGCTGCACCGGCTACGACAAAATTGTCCGAGCCGTGCAAAAGGCTAGTAGCTAAGAAGTCACCCGCAGGAGGCTGCCCCTATTCCGAAAAATTACGGATTAGTCGGTGGCAATCGAGCAAATCTGGCATGGGTCTGGAGAAAAATTATGGTCGCAACATTTGAGCCAAAAACCGACTACAAAGTCGTCGGGACGCGCCCAATTCGGCACGACGGATACGACAAAGTAACCGGACGCGCCATTTACGGCGGAGATATGAAACTTCCCGGCCTGATCTGGGGAGTCTGTGTGCGAAGCCCGCACGCACACGCCAACATCAAATCGATCGACACGACTGCTGCCGAGGCAATGGATGGCGTATTTGCCGTTATCACCGGGGCAGACATGCCAAAGGCGCCGAGCAAACTCGTCGACCTCGGCGAAGGCAATATCAACTTCAAGTGGGCATCGAACAAGTTGATGGCCGACGACAAAGTCCTCTACCGTGGGCATCCTGTCGCCGCCATTGCCGCGGTCGACCGATACACCGCCGAAGAGGCCGCACGCAAGGTCACCGTCGAGTACGAAGTGCTCCCATCCGTGACGAATGTTGTCGACGCTTTGAAGGAAGATGCCCCGATTCTTCTCGAAGACTTGGTCGGCGATGATCTCGGCGAAGATGTAACCAACACCAACATGGCGGCTCACGTACGACACGAGTTCGGCGATGTTGAAGGAGCGTTCGCTTCGGCAGCCCACACCATTGAGCGCGAGTACAACATGCAGATGGTGCATCAGGGTTACATTGAACCCCAGAACGCCACTGCAATGTGGGATGAAGAAGACCGCATCAAGGTATGGACCAGCACGCAGGGTGCATTCCCGGCACGTACTCAGATCGCGGGAATCCTTCAGGTCGACGTTTCAAGAGTGAAGGTCACACCACTTGAGATCGGTGGCGGATTCGGAGGAAAGATTCCAGTCTATTTCGAGCCTCTCGCCGCAATTCTTTCAAAGAAGTCGCAACGCCCGGTAAAGATGGTGATGGAACGATCAGCCGTCTTTGAGACCACTGGACCCACTCCGGGCGCTCGCATGATCATCAAGCTCGGTGCGGATGCCAATGGCAAGTTGACCGCGGCTACTGCCGATATCTGGTTCGAAGCCGGTGCAAACCCTGGTGCCTTCATCGGTCCGGCAGCGATGTGCGTGTACGCCCCTTATGAAATCGCCAACACCCGCATCGATGGGTGGGATGTGCTGGTCAACAAGCCAAAGGTTGCACCATATCGTGCGCCCGGTTCGCCACAGGTTGCGTTTGCCATGGAATCGGCAATTGACGAACTATGCGAAAACGCCGGATGGGACTCTCTACAGTTCCGAATCGACAACGCCTCCAAAGAAGGGACGCGCCGCGGCGACGGTGTTCTGTTCTCGAAGATCGGGATGCAGGAAGTCCTCGAAGCCGTCAAAACATCTGACCATTGGAACTCGCCTCTCGGCGATGCTCCCGCGGGCAAGGCACGGGGACGGGGGATCGCAAACGGCTACTGGTTCAACATCGGGCTCAAGTCTTCTGCCAACCTTGCAGTCAACAGCGACGGAACGGTGCAACTCACAGAAGGATCCACCGATATCGGCGGTTCCCGAACTGCGATGGCTATGCACGTAGCAGAAGTCCTCGGAATTGGCGCACATGACGTGCGGCCGACCGTTGGCGACACCGAATCCATTGGCTACACAGATGTGACGGGCGGCTCTCGCACAACATACGCGACCGGCTACGCCTGCTGGCTCGCAGCTAACAACCTCGTCGATGTTCTCAAAGAGCGTGTCGCCATTCTCTGGGACATCAACTCTGACGATGTCGATTTCAATGACGGTGTGTTCAGCTCGAAGGCGGAAGCCGAAAAGACGATCGGATTCAAAGAACTGGCGGGCAAGCTGGACGACCTCGGTGGTCCGGCAAACTCGACGGGCAGCGTCGATCTCGAATCGGCAGGTGATGGATTCGGTACGCACATCGCAGATGTCGAAATCGATCTGGCAACAGGCAAGACCGATATCGTGCGTTACACCGTTGTGCAAGATGTCGGAACTGCGATTCACCCTGCGTATGTCGAGGGTCAGTTGCAGGGTGGAGCCGTTCAGGGAATCGGCTGGGCGCTCAACGAGGAATACTTCATGCTGGACGACGGCAGGATGGCAAACTCGAGCTTCCTCGACTATCGAATGCCTACAACGCTCGATCTCCCACTGATCGACACCGTGATGGTTGAAGTACCGAACCCACTCCATCCGTACGGGGTCCGCGGGGTTGGCGAAACGCCGATCTGCCCTCCGATTCCGGCAATTGCAAATGCAATAAAGGAAGCGATCGGCACGAGGCTCTACGAAACACCGATGAATGCGGGAAGCATTCTGAAAGCCTTGAAATAGGAACCCGAATGAACGCAGCACGGGCTGGTTGGTAAATAACGAAACGAGTGGCCGGAAGTTGACTACAACTTTCCGGCCAACTTGTTTCAAACAGAATCTGGAACTGTCGAAATAACAGGATCAAATCCGAACAACGGAAAATCCAACGAGGAAATCGAATGGTCGCAACCTACGAGACAAAGACTGACTACAAGGTAATCGGAAGCTCACCCATCCGACACGATGGACTGGATAAAGTGACCGGACGTGCCATCTACGGAGGCGATGTAAAAGCCCCGGGGCTTATCTGGGGTGACGTACTCCGCAGCCCTCACGCCCACGCGCGCATCAAAAGCATCGACACCTCCGCAGCCGAGGCAATGGATGGCGTATTCGCCGTTCTGACCCACGCCGACTTCCCTCAGACCGACGATCTCACCATCGATGCCGGTGAGGGCACAGTTGACCTTCGACGCGGCCAGTCAAACGTAATGGCCCACGAAAAAGTCCACTACAAAGGTCACGTGGTAGCGGCCGTCGCAGCAGTCGATCGAAACACCGCACAAGAGGCGGCTCAGGCGATCAAGGTCGAATACGAAGTGCTGCCCGCGATCTCCGATGTCGACACTGCTATGGCAGAAGGCGCACCTGTAATTCTTGAAGACCTTGTTGGCGATCACCTCGGCGAGAACGTCGAGAACACCAACATCGCTCGAATATTCCGGCACGAGTTTGGCGATGTTGACGACGCATTCGCAAATTCTGATCACGTGATCGAGCGCACCGTCTCGATGTCGATGGTTCATCAGGGCTACATCGAGCCGCACAACGCGACGGTGATCTGGGCTGAAGATGGCAATCTAACTGTCTGGTCCAGCACTCAGGGCTCGTTCGGCGTCCGCTCGCAGGTGGCGGGCCTGCTTCACCTCCCAGAATCCAAAATCAAGGTGAACTATGTCGAGATCGGCGGCGGGTTCGGTGGCAAAACAGTCGTCTATCTCGCCCCGGTAGCCGCGCTTCTTTCGAAGAAGTCCGGTGGGCGCCCGGTCAAGCTCGTCATGGACCGTCCAGCAGTCTTCGAGGCTTCAGGACCAGCTCCCGGCGGCAAGATTCGAATGAAAATCGGCGTGAACAAAGATGGGAAAATCACGGCTGCCGATACCGACCTAATCCTCGAAGCCGGTGGCTTCCCCGGATCGGCCGTTGGTGCCGCGGCAATCTGCGTATTCGCCTGCTACGACCTGCCAGTTTCACGAATCACCGGCTACGACGTACTCGTCAACAAGCCCAAATCCGCCGCATACCGCGCACCCGGCTCACCGCAGGCTTCTTTCGCCATCGAGACCGTCATCGATGAAATATGTGACGAACTTGGATTCGACAAGATACAGTTCCGACTGGACAACGCTGCCCACGAAGGCACGCGTCGTGGCGATGGCGTTCAGTTCATTCGTGTTGGTCTTGAGGAATGTCTTGTAGCTGCCCGAGATTCCGACCACTGGAACTCGCCCCTCGGCGAAGCTCCTGCCGGCAAGGCGCGCGGCCGTGGTATCGCATCGGCATACTGGATGAATGGTGGTGGCAAGTCGACCTGTGACCTGATGTTGCAGGACGATGGCACAGTGATGATGAACGAGGGCTCTGCCGATATTGGTGGTACCCGCACTTCGATCGCCATGCAGGCTGCCGAGGTTCTGGGAATCCCTGTTGAGGATTTCCATCCATCGATACCAGACACCGACTCGATTGGATTCACCGGTGTGACTGGTGGGTCCCGAACTACCTATACAACCGGCCTGGCAGCCTACAACGCTGCACAGAAGCTGGTTATCGAGTTGAAGGAGCGTGTCGCTGATCTCTGGGAGACC
>JAJRZP010000137.1 GCA_024275195.1 Chloroflexota bacterium
CAACAAGGCCAGCAACGACAACGACCTGGCAACGGCGCAACGGGCGATCGGTCGGATTCGCAACCGCTTTTCCGACCCCACATGGCTCCCCGTTTCACCCCCACCCGAAGAGTCGGGCACCGATGAACCCGAACAGAACAGACCGATGCAGCCGGGCGACCGGGTCGAGATCAAAGGCCTCAACGTCGAGGCAATAGTTATCGAAGTAGACGTAGACGGCACGGTCGAGTTGATGATGGGCAATTCCCGTATTGAACTGAACGAGCGCCAATTACGCGTTGTCAAAGCAGCAGAAAAACCGCAAGAACCGATCTCACCAAACGAACTACCCAACGTAACTATCAACACAATAGCTGCG
This sequence comes from Chloroflexota bacterium, assembly GCA_024275195.1. Taxonomy (GTDB): domain Bacteria; phylum Chloroflexota; class Dehalococcoidia; order Lucifugimonadales; family Lucifugimonadaceae; genus Lucifugimonas. The sequence goes on from JAJRZP010000137.1 coordinate 359, forward strand.
GGGGAAGCAGCGAACACCTCCGGTGAACTGGATATTCGTGGATCGAGAGTTCACGAATCGGAAGAATTGGTCCGACAGTTCATCGACGACTGCTCGATACAGGGCCTCACAAGCGTCAGGATCATTCACGGCGATGGGACAGGAGCCCTGAGAGAGGCCATCAGAGTCATACTCTCGAAGCACCCACTCGTGGCGTCTTTTAGCGCCGCCTCGCGAAATCGAGGTGGAAACGGTGCCACGCTCGTCGACCTGAGTTAGTCAACTTCTGAACGGCTCACTACGACGACCGCCTTACCGACGATCAAACCCGGTTATTTCACGCTCCGCCCCTAACGCCAGAATGCGACGCGCTACCAAATCGTCCGATGACGCCCGAAGCAACGCCCAACGCCCTAACGCGCAAATGCCCTTCTCTGCCGGGAAGAGAAGGGCATTTGAATCTTCGGGCCACCCGATCAGTGCCTACTGAGGGGGGAAAGCCTGATGCGCTGTACGGCTGGCCTGAAGATGGCCTGTGTCCGGGAGAGGTCCGGCCGGGGACGCTCCCAGATGCACTACATAAGGTTTCCTGTAATTTGCCTGGTCTATCTAGTTCAGGTTCATTACGTTCCGAAGGCCAGGCGGAATCGCACGCTGAACGGTCAGCGGCGCACCGAGCTGTGGTGTCAGTTCAAGAACAAACCTGGTGCTCTTGACTACGAGGCTGTCAGATGCGGTCAGACCCGATGCACTGCCACCGTTGGAAGCATTGCCATCCGTGTAGCCGATCGAGTTGGCCGACCCGACTGCTATGGCTGTGGCACGGTCCATTAGCCAGACCGTGATTTCAGCTTTTTCACCGTCTTCCAGCAGGTCGTCGCCGTTGTTCGTGCCGATGAAGGTCTGTGTCCACGCAATATCTGACATGCGCTGGTTCTCATCTGCATACGAGATGATCGTTGCAGTGCTTGCACCGGGAACGATATCCGGGTCGGTGCCTGAGTCATCTGCCGAGTAAGGCGCAGTCAGGTCGACTGGCTCACCAGCCAGAGAGTTCGAGACGATGAAGACGATCTTGAATACAGCCTGGGTCGAGCCCTGGTAACCGGCAAACGCGAAGGCCGAACCCTGCTGTGCCAATCGGGTACGGGTCTCTTTCAGACCGGCGTGAATCGTCTGTTTGTTCGCTTCTGACGAGAAGACACCCGCCGAAAGAATGGTGAAAGCGAACACGGAAGCCACAACCACGAATGCGATGAGCACGATGGCTGTTTCGAGTCCGGTGATGCCCTTTTCACTGCGGGCCCCTGGCTCGACATTAGGTGCGAGATTGCTCTTGAACATTTTCTATTCCCCTTTTACCTGCGCAGCCAGCTTTTGTGGGTGACGCCGCCACCGACATGGTGGAATTCCCTCTAAGCGTCTGGTATGCAATTGGATTCGGGGCCGGAAGTGAATCCGCTGGCAGACCGGCTGTCTGTGCTGATAACCACTACGATGCCGTGCTGCCACCACCGAAACATCGCGGTTCGTACGGGCTGGTATCCGTGAATCTACCTAAAGATCTACACGCAAACTCGGTTGGGCTGTGTACCCACCCGGGAGTGGAGTGGGCTATCACCCTGAGAACAAATCGTTCTCACGATCAGTGGCCGATATCCGGGTCGGCACACCGTGTGCAAACCTTCAGCCATTTGTTAGAAACCGAGCAACCGGACTTAAAGAAAAACACCGCCTGAGTAGTTGCACTCAGACGGTGTTGGTTGATGGCGAAAAGCCTTATGGGTGGTCACATCAATCAGATGTTATTCCTGAGACGACCAATCAGCGTCGGAACTGCGACTACGACGAAAGAGACCTCGCAACTGCGTCGAGGGTCTCTGCTATGTCTGCGTCTGAGTGCGCTGTCGAAACGAACCATGCCTCGAACTGTGAAGGTGGCAGGTAGACGCCGTTGTCGATCATGCCGTGGAAAAAGGCCCCAAATGCCTCTCTGTCCGTTGCAGATGCACTATCCATATCGGTCACCGGGTTGCTGGTGAAGAACACAGTCATCAGACCGCAAGCCCGGTTTACAACGGCAGGAACGCCAGCATCGGCAAATACGCCCAGTACGCCGTCCGCCAACCTGTCGGTAATCGCCTGTATTCGTTCGTAAGTACCCGGCTTCGACAGTTCGTCAAGCGTCGCAATCCCGGCCGCCATCGCAACAGGGTTGCCCGATAACGTCCCCGCCTGATACATGGGGCCAAGGGGAGCTACCTCGCTCATAATCTCAGCGCTTGCACCGTATGCTCCCACCGGGAACCCACCGCCGACGATCTTGCCGAGACACGTAATATCCGGCGTCACGCCATAAACCGACTGGGCCCCGCCCAGCGCCACCCGGAAGCCAGAAATGACCTCGTCGAAGATCAGTAGAGCCCCGTGTTCGGTGGTGAGGTCGCGTAGCCCTTCGAGGAATCCGGGGGCAGGGGTGACAACACCCATGTTTCCAGCGATTGGCTCGACGATCACGGCAGCGACTTCACCTTCGTTGGCTTCGAGCAACAGCCGAACTGAAGCAACGTCGTTGAAATCAGCAACGAGAGTGGCCGCGGCATAATCGGGATGAACACCGGCTGATGACGCAATGCCCTGATTCGCAAGCCCTGAGCCCGCTTCAACCAACAGGGCATCTTCGTGTCCGTGGTATCCGCCGTTGAATTTGAGAATCTTGCTTCGCCCGGTCTTCGCACGAGCGAGACGGAGCGCGGACATGGTCGCCTCTGTACCGGAACTGACGAACCGCACGACTTCGATGGAAGGTACAGCTTCCGTCACACGTCGGGCCATCTCAACTTCAAGCTCGGTAGGTGCCCCGAACGAAGTTCCCTGTCGTGCGGCACTAACGGCAGCATCGATCACGGCCGGGTGAGCGTGTCCGAGGATCATCGGCCCCCATGAGCACACATAGTCGATCAACTCGTTGTCGTCAGCATCCCAAATGCGCGAGCCTGAAGCTCTCTTAAAGAAGATCGGGTCGCCGCCCACGGAGCCCCACGCACGTGCAGGACTGTTAACCCCACCAGGGATCAGGTTCTTGGCATCACGAAATAACTGTGCCGACTTTGCACGGGACAATCTGGGCCTCCGAATTATGAACCGCGAGCGTTCAAAGTAATCTCTCTCATATTCTGGCGAGAAAAAGGGCACTGTAACAGTGCCCTATCGTCATATTTAGTTCAACCGACTCACTGGTTCGAACTTACTCGAGTTCGTCCTCATCTTCTTCTGACAGTGCGAACACTTTCTGAACCGCCTCTGCAGCACTGTGTTCTTCACTTCGCAAGAAGCTGATCGGGTCGGCAAGGATGCGGCGCACCAGTGATCGTGTCATTTTTTCGACCGAAACCGCCTGCTTTTCAGTCAGGCCATCGAGACGAGAAAGTGTCTGCTCAACTTCCTCACGCCTCATCTGCTCGATACGAGCGCCGAGAGTTCGGATGACAGGTTCACTGTCAATCCCGGTCAAACGCTCCTTGAAGCGCAGTATTCCATCCTCAATGTAGCTCTGAGCCTCTGCGGCAGCTTCCTCACGAAGTTCCCAACTCTCAGCCGACTTTGCCTGGAGTTCAGTAAGGCTGATCAGGTTCACTTCATCGATCTCGCCGACTGAGGGCTCTACATCGCGCGGCATCCCCAGATCGAGAATGCTAAGTAGTCGATCCGGTCGGGTAGTGACAGCATTTCTGACCACGCCATCCGAAATTACTGAACTGGTGGCAGCGGTGCAGGTTATCAATACATCGGCCTCGACTAGTGCTGTCGAAATATCCTCGAACAGAACCTGTGGAGCGCCTAGCTCTTCGGCGAGAACCCTGCCTCGGTTCGCCGATCGACTCGAAACAACGATGTCGTCTGCGCCGTATCTTCGCAGAGCGCGAGCGGTGAGTTTGCCCATCTCGCCCGCGCCAATCAGCAGAACCCGTAATCCGCTCAAATCACCCAGCGTGCTCTGAAGTTCCTGCACGCCAAGCGACGAAACCGACGTCCGGTTGCGTCCGAGGGCAGTCTCCTTGCGAATCTTTCGACTCGTCCGCAATGCTGCGTGAAATAGACGCGATAGCATCGGGTCAACGGCTCCGGCTTCGCCAGCGGCCTGCATTGCACGCGTGACCTGACCGAGTATCTGGGATTCGCCAAGTGCGACCGACTGAAGGCCAGCCGTGACAGCAAACAGGTGCTCTGCGACCTCATCACCTGTCAACGTATAGATATATTCGCCAATGCCAGTGACGCCGGCATGCTCGGGAACGGCGTCAATGTATTCCCGTAGCTGGCGAACACCGACTTCTACATCTTCGGCAACCGAGTAGATTTCGGTGCGGTTGCATGTCGAAAGAATGACACCCCCGCCGGCATGGGTCGCAAGTCGCTCTAAGTGTTCCTTTAGCGAATGGGCCGGTACTGCCACGCACTCCAGCACATCGACTGGAGCGCGATCAATATTTAGCCCTGCGAGTATGAAATTCAATTTATTAAACCTACCAGCGCTCGCCCCCGTACTGGCAGACTCATGTGCGAGAATCCCAGCCCCTGACTGCAACGGTAGGTCAGTTCTATATGACGTTCGATTGTAGAATTTATCACGCCCAATTGCGGATTCTACCTAGTGGCGTGAGTAGTTCGTGAAGCCAGATGGTAGCATCATCAAACCGAAGTTAAAGGTATCAATCAATCGCAAGATTTTCAGCCTGTCTCATGAGCATTCCATCAATAATTCCACCCGACAAACGCGGCTACACGCTGCCCGGCATATTCGTAACGACCGAATGGTTGGCAGAACACATCGAAGATGAAAACGTCCGCGTGGTCGATACGGATTCACCTGAAGAGTACAAATCTGGCCACATCACCGGTTCGGTGAATCCAGTTGATCACTACTACAAGACATCTCTTGATGATCGCACTCACATTCAGAATCCTGAACAGTTCGCGCAGACTATGGCAGGGCTCGGGATCGATGATGACACGCTCGTTATCGGCTACAACCGCTCGGGTGGTGTCTACCCGTTCAGGCTAATGTGGGCACTCAACTACTACGGGCACACCAACGTGAAAATCCTCGATGGCGGGCTGGAGAAGTGGCAAGCTGAAAGCCGACCCACCACCACCGATCCCACGATTGCCCCAACTGGAGTCGGTTCTTTCAGTCCGAAGAGAGATCCGGAGATATTTGCATCTATGGAGCAGGTTCTCGCGGCGATCGACGATGACTCGACGATCTTGCTAGATGTACGGTCGGACGAAGAATGGACCGGCGAAAACAAACGTGGGGGACCCCGGGGCGGGCGGATCCCCGGTGCTGTTCATCTTGAGTGGACGAATTTCCACACTGGCGGAGCCATCCCGGTTCTGAGAACTGCCGATGAAATCCGCAGAATACTCGCCGATGTCGGGGTGACACCTGATAAGAACGTCATCACCTACTGACAGGGTGGCATCCGTGCGGCGCACGGATTCTGGACTCTGAAGCTCGCCGGATTCGAAAACGTACGCGACTATGACGGTTCGTGGCGAGAGTGGGCGGCGATCCCTTCATGCCCGGTAGAGGGGCTCACCTAGTTCAGCTTCGCCTCGGGTGGTACGACCTGTCCTGTGGCAATTGAGCCGGAATCCGATTCTCTTCGGACAGCCGTATATATTCTCAGGATGGCTCGATGAAAACAGCACCGATCTGGCAAGTGTTCAGAATCTCCGTTCCATTTCAACATATGGCTTCGCATGAAACTACGAAGAACATTCCTAATATGGTTTGCGCTGGCAGCGACCACCGCCATCGCGGCGGCAGCCTGCGCTGGTGATCTGAATCCTGCCAGCGCTCCCACCCCGATCGTATTCGATCCGGTTCCACCGTTCACAGCAGATGCCCCAGCGGCAACCAGCACGCCTGATATCAAGCCAACAAACCCTCTTCCGCTTCCGACATATCCCGAGGGCGTACTTGAGCTATATGACATCGCAGGATGGCTCAACTCTGATGAATTCACGATCGCCGAACGAACAGCAAACAACGAGGTAGTTCTTGTAGATTTCTGGACGTACACCTGTGTCAACTGCATCCGCACTTTCCCGTTTCTCAGGGATTGGTACGCCAAGTACACCGACAGAGGTCTGGTTATTCTCGGAGTGCACACGCCAGAGTTCAATTTCGAGAAAGACTACGACAACGTAAAGGCGGCAATCGAACGAGAAGGCATCGGGTGGCCGGTTGCCCAGGACAATGAATATGCCACCTGGGACTCTTTCGGAAACCGTTACTGGCCCGCCAAATACCTGATTGGGATTGACGGCCAGTTGTCGTATCGTCACTTTGGAGAGGGTGCATATGTCGAGACCGAACAGGCGATCCGTGACGCACTGACTGAGGCGGGATGGGATGTCTCGGATATTCCGTTCACCGATCTTGAACCGGCAACAAAAGATTCGGTTGCCAATCGTGTCACCCGAGAACTGTACGGTGGCTACGAAAGAAACTACACCCAGACCGGGCTTTACGCGGGTCAGGAGCAGTACTACATAGCAGCCGACTCCACTCGCGAGTATCTCGATGACGGCACCTACACTCCGAACCAGTTCTATTTGCAGGGATCGTGGACCAACGGCCCGGAATCGATAACTCATGCAAGATCAACGAAGAACCTTGAAGATCACATCGCTTTCCAGTTCGTTGGGCGAAGCGCGAACGTCGTGGTAAATCCAACACGTGCAGAGCAGTTCAACGTGTACGTGGAACTCGACGATCGACCACTCAAACCAGATGAGGCCGGAATGGACATAATGTTCGACAATCAGGGTCGTTCATACTTCATCGTCGATAGCCCGCGGCTCTATGCCTTTCTCGAAACTCCTGAATATGGGGAGTACATCGTAAAGTTGGCATCCGACTCGGATGATTTCGCAATCTCCGCATTCACTTTTGGAATCAACGAAAGTGGAATATAGTGGGCGCAATGCATCTTCCATCACGTCGCTTGCTTGCCATGGCTGTCGTCAGCATGACGAGTCTGGCGCTCGTCGCGTGCGGATCGTCCGTTGCCTCCGAGATCGCCACAACGACGTCTGTGCCTGAAGTTCAGATACCCGACCCTGTCTCAGAGGCTGCCCTATTCGCTTCGCAAGAGCCAAACTGGGTTGCGATCTCCGAAGATATCGATCTCGTACTGGCAACACCCGACCTCGGAGTCGGCGAACAACGATTCGGCATCGTACTCAGCGACGATAAAGGCCTGATTAAATTCCCGATAGTGAAGTTGACTTCAAATTACTTTCCAGACGGATACAACGCTGAGCCAAACTTAGAGTTGTCCGATTCAGGGTCAGCGCGGTTCTATGAATTCCCGTTCGGAACACGTGGAATTTATTCGACAAATCTCAAGTTTGCGAAAGCTGGCTTATGGTCGGTATCCGCCAATGTCCCGCGCCCGGATGGTTCCAGTTCGCGTGTGGAGGTTCGGTTCCCTGTTGCAGAAACGGCCATGTCGGTTGCTGTCGGCCAGAACGCACCACTGAGCGACAGCCGAACACTGGCAGATACCGGCGATCTTGCGGGGCTAACCACCGGCAGCCTGAGAGATCCAGGCCTGTATGAGTATTCGATCGCCGATGCCATCGACCGTGACCGACCGCTTCTGATCGTCTTCGCCAGCCCTGCCTTTTGCACGAATGCCGTCTGCGGGCCGCAGGTCGAGGTTGCCAGCGAGTTGCGGGAGGAATACGGGGAGCAAGTCGATTTCGTCCATGTTGATCTTTACACCAATACTCAGGAAATCCAGGGTGACCTGAGCAAGGCGCAACTGACACCTATCCTCGCTGAGTGGGGCCTTACCTCGCAGGAGTGGACCTTCATCGTTGGTCCCGATGGTGTTGTAACCCACCGATTCGAGAATTTCGCACCCAAGCCCGAGTTGATAGTGGCTCTCGATCAAGCTATCGAAATGAGCTAACTCGCTGTCGGCAATGCTCCACTTAGCTAGCAACGCAACTTCTCGGCATTGCGAATCGGTGTACGAGAGCATAGCGTTATCACCTGCCTGCCCCGCTAATTTCCGCAATGCCCTCCAGTTCACCCAAAGAAAGAACACAAATTGACCGACTGGCTCGATCTCGCCAATTCCAAGAAAAATGAGCTTTTCGAGCTTATAGAAATGCTTGTGCGGATCGAGACTCCCACCAGCGACAAAGCCGCAAACGACCGAATCTCGATGATCGCAGCCGATCTACTCAGATCACTCGGCGGTGAGGTGACTGTCCATCCGCAGATTGAGTTTGGCGACCATGTCACCGCCAGTTGGGCAGCCAGTAACGGCAGCACCGACAAACACGCCCTGATAGTGGGGCATCTCGACACAGTGTGGCCGCACGGCACGCTCGAACGGATGGGTTACTACGAAGAAGATGGGCGAATGTACGGTCCTGGCGTGCTCGATATGAAAGCCGGAATTGCGACGACGATCATCGGACTACGGGTGCTTCAGGATAATGATCTCTGGCCAGATCGCCCGATAAAAGTTCTATTCAACACCGATGAAGAAGTCGGCAGCCCCTCGTCACGCCCTCTGGTAGAAGAATCGGCCGTCAATGCCGAGTATGCACTGATCATGGAACCCGGTCAGGCGGGTGCTGGTGCGCTCAAGACTCAGCGCAAGGGCCTTGGTGAATTTCGAATATCTGTCGAAGGAAAAGCAAGCCACGCCGGTGCATTCCCCGAGCGCGGTGCATCTGCTATTCACGAACTCGCGTTGAGAATCATCGAGCTTCAGGGGATGAATGATTGGGCGAACGGCATCACCGTCAACACCGGGTTAATCTCAGGGGGCTCGGCCCGGAACACCATTCCTGCATCAGCCGATGCCACCATCGACGTTCGGGTGCGAACGAACGAACAAGCTGCCCGAATCGAAACAGAAATCAGGTCGATGAAGCCGGAAATAGCGGGAACTACACTCACGATTTCTGGCAGCTTTCACCGCCCACCGATGGAACGAACCCCTGAACTGGCTGAACTTGCCGAGAAACTGATCGATTGGTCGAACGATTTTGGGTTCGAGCTTACTGAAGAGTCGACTGGTGGCGGCAGCGATGCCAATCTGACAGCAGCAATGGGTGTCCCCTCGGCCGACGGTCTCGGATCGAAGGGATTGAATCCACATGCCGAAGGCGAAAACATCGAAATCGGCGAGCAAGTCAATCGGCTGGCATTGTTCATGAAAGCGCTACACTCGCTGTAGTAGAACGACAATGACTCAGCAGCAAGATTCGATGCCACGGACTCAGGATGAGAGTCGACGCTCAGCCGTCGATCGCGGACGGGCGATGAACATGGACCGAATTCTAGTACCGCTCAACGGCTACCGTCGATCAGAGCAAATTCTGCCTTATGCATCAATGCTGGCAGACTGGTTCAACGGCGAGATTACCCTCTTTCACAGCCTCCCTTCGACACACCCGGCACGCGGAGCCCGTCCGGGACAGGTCCACTACCCGGATGCACCTCATGATCGTGGTGCTGCGCTGGCTGCCGCCTATCTGGAGGAAGTCGTCAGCCGATTGGGTCCACACGGCGTGAAATCTCGCTGGGGCATCGCAACCGGCGAGGTAGCGACTATGATCACCTCACGCTCGGCTACAAGTTCGTTCGGGATTGTTGCCATCGCAACCGCGGTCAGGTCGCGGGCTCACCGCTTTATTTCAGCTGGACTTCTTGATGATCTCTGGAAAACGACCTCTGTCCCGCTTCTCATCGTTAATCCTCACCACGTGACCCTGAACGGGGAACCACCAGTCGCTCCGAAAACGATGATTGTTCCGTGTACTCAAGGAACTTCCGATGCAGCCCTGCCCGTGGCGAGCGCGCTGGCTGGAGCAAGCAAGTCGAATGTGAAAATCATTCTGGCAAAATCGGCTCTGACTGGCGAAATCGAAGACCGACTCATAAACTTTTTCACCGCTGATGGTGTTCGAGTCGAGATCGAAAACGGCTCCAAGAATTTCGTGGGACAGGTTCTCAAGAACCAGGCGGAAAACAAAGGCTCGTGGGTGATCGTCGGTTCCAAGATGCGCTCTGGACTACGCAGAACTATTCTGGGCAGTGTCGCCGACATGCTTGCGCGGGAGGCAATCGGACCAATCATTGTGGCACCGGACCCGAAGGTAATGAGTCAGCGAAAACGGTCAGCTCACGACGCTACTCGCGATCTTGCCTCATCGCTCTAGCGCGAGACCAAGTCGTCAACCTGGATGCTGTGGTCAGCCGTTCGAGTCTTCCTGATTGCGGCGGATATAGTAGCCGCCCAGAGCGCCAACGGTGGCACCAAACCATGTGTACGGTATCAATGCCAGCACGGCGATCATAACCCAGGTCGTTGGAATGTTGAGAATCTCATCTACACCCACCACGAACTTCAGTAGCATAACCACTATCGCCGGGATGAACATCAACAGAGCGGTTAGCGCGCCAAATTTGATGATCCCGTTCTGATCGATTTCGGCAACGCCACTGCCGATAAACCCGGCAACAAACGGACTCACCGGGGCCGCAACATAGTGGACGATCGGAATCACGAGTGATGCAATCATAATTCCGAATCCGACGAGAACTCCTTTAAACATTTGGAATCTCCTATCCAGAGGATCTGCTTCACACGAAATCGACGCTTCATTCAGGTTACGACTCGTACTCCGTCCCGCAAAGGGCAATGACCTGCCGGGAACGGTTAACTGGCGAGCCGAACCGTCTCGTCGAACTTGTGTGTCCCGGCGAGTGTCTTTCTCACAGGGCACCTCGTCGATATGTCTGAAAGTCGCTTGATTTGTCCTTCGTCGAGATCACCATGTAGAACCAGTTCGATCATGAAGTGCTCAACCAGTCCACTTTTCTGCTCGACGTTTGCCGCATCCTCAGCGTGAATACGATCGTGTTGAATATCGACTTCAACTCGGTCGAGTCGCCAATCTTTGCGCTTCGCATACAGAAGCAGTGTCATCGTCATGCATGATCCTAGTGCCCCAAGCAGAAGATCGTACGGACCCGGCCCTGAACCGTCGCCTGCTTCAGGTGGTTCATCAGCGATCCAGGAATGATCGCCCGCCTCGACACGAACCTGAAGGTTCTGGACACTTTCAACTGAAACTCTCGCCACAGGTCATCTCCTCATCTGGCAGCACACTGCATCATCCGTTGCAGTAGTATCTTCCCATCTTGCACTTCACGCCGTACGGTGTTCACCGCCGGATGTTTCTGTTGCCTGCCTGTTTGAAGTCACGTACCACATATCGAACCAGCAAAAATCATGCCAAATCAAGATGCCTCGCTAACCGGATCTGACAGAGTTGCGCTCGTTCAAGTTCTCAATCGAATTGTTCCACACGATCATTCCGAACTGGCGGCGGGAACACTTGGGATTCTTGAAACAGTCGAACAACGGCTGCAGAACGACCCGCCGTCTCGTACCGCGTTCATGCGAATAGTCGAGGCACTCTCGCTCGACATGATGTCCCACGCTGTCGGTGGTTTCACAGCACTGACCAATGAAGAACAGATCTCATCCATCCGTAACATCGAAACGACACTTCCCAGTGAGTTCAACATCGTCCTGAAACTGGTGCGAGATGTCTACTACGAAGATGAACGAACGCCAGATAGACCTGAAAATTTCGATAGCGAAGCCGAGCTATTCGGAAAGATCGAACTCAGTGATGATGCTGATGAAGATCGCCCGCCACGCCACCATATCCATAAGCTGTCGTAAATCGGATAGGTACGAATCGAGTAATCAGTGGCAGACAACGATATAAAGGTTCTCTTCGATACTGACATCGGCTCCGATATCGACGATGCGGCAGCACTTGCCTACCTGCTCGCCCAGCAGCGCTGCAACCTGTTGGGCATCACAACGGTCTCTGGTCAACCAGTTGAACGTGCGAAGCTGGCAAGCGCCATCTGCATCGCCGCAGGCCGTGAGGTTCCGATCGTACCCGGCGGTGAAGATCGACTCGACGGCCCGACCCGGCAACCGAACGTGCCGCAATCGTCAGTCCTCCCGAACTGGCAGCATGACACCGATTTCGGGAATCAGAGTGCGGTCGAGTTCATGGCGGAAATGATCCACGGAAACCCGCACGAGATAACACTGCTCGCCGTCGGCCCAATGACGAACATCGGTCGTTTGTTCAAAGAATATCCAGAAACTGCGGCGCTGCTGAAATCACTTCACATGATGATCGGAAGATTTTCTGCGAAACCTGAGTTGCCAACTGCCGAGTGGAACGCCCATTGTGACCCGGCAGCGGCGAGTGTCATCTATGCGACAAAAGTCCCGGTTCACATCTCAATCGGGCTTGATGTAACCCACCAGCTAGTCATGGACTCGAGACAGGTTCGTGAATACTTTCAGCATCCTCTACTCAAGCCGGTTTACGAGATGTCAGAAGTGTGGTTTTCGGCGCGCGATCAGTTGAGATTCCACGATCCACTCGCTGCAGTCGCATTGTTCGATAGATCGATCTGCGAGTACCAGTCGGGTTCGGTATCCATTAAACGTACTGAAGATCGCTCCAATGGCGAGACATTGTGGGAAGCCGATGCCGACGGGCCGCATCGTGTCGGCGTCACAGTCGATCCAGACCGTTTCTTTGCTTCCTATTTCAAGGTGTTCAGCCAAGCAGACTGAAACTTCTTACACCAGGTCGAAAGTTATTTCGAACTCGGCGCAGATATCACGGAACCAATCGACAACCTCCGGGTGCAACGGCACTCCGTTAGCGCGTCGTTCCTCTCGGGTCTCGTACTCTGGCAAGCCCGCGTACAGAACACGCTCCTCGCCCGGCATCGGCTTCGTTGCAGCAAGCCCACTCACCATGCCATCCATGTTTGCCTTGAACTCGTCCACATCTCCAAACGCATCAACCGAGTAGGCTGCTACGAAGTGGGCGCGTCGTGTACGAGAAAGAGTTCCAAAGCCGGGTGCGAATGAGAGTTGGCCGCACAGAATGTCGACGATAACCCCGAGGCCGTATCCCTTGTGCGATCCAAGCTCGCGTGTTGAACCCAGCGGAAGTTGCATACGCATCGAATTTGCAGCGAAATCAGCCACCGCTCCACCGGTCATATCTGGCGTTCCGTCATCGTCTGCAACCCAACCCGGCGACATTCCCTTGCCCATACGGTTGGCAAGCCCGATCTTATTCCCCGCAATCGAAGTCATCGCGGCATCGAACATGAATGTTGGCTCATTGTTCCCGGGTGCAGCGAACGCTATTGGATTCGTCCCAAGCTGAGCCTCGGCACCGAAAGTAGGAACCATCGCCTTACCACCAGCAGTCATGCACCAGCCAATCATGTCCTGATCTGCCGCCATCATGACATGGTACCCGGCTGCCCCGAGATGGCCAGAGTTTCGCACTGCCACGACCCCTGTACCGACGGCTTTTGCCTTCTCAATCGCGATCTCCATCGCCTTCGGGGCGATCATCAGGCCCAGACCGCCATCACCATCGATCGTCGCGGTTGATGGCGTTTCCTTGATGATCTTCATTTCGGGGTTAGCGTTCAAAATATCGGAGTTGTACGCCGATACGTAAGCCCGCAACATGTTCGACACACCGTGAGTGTCTATGCCGCTTTCATCGGCGAACATCAATACATCGGCACCAAGCCTGGCCTCCGATTCTGCGACACCGCATTTCATAAAAACCTGCTCGGTAGCAGACCGCAGCCTGTCTACATCAACACGGACGGCTATGTCGTCAGGCACCTGAAAGTGCTTTAGCAACTCGAACCCCTCGATACGAACGTTTTGGCGACTTGTGTAGCTTCCAGCTTCGGAGCTTGTGTAGACGCCTGAATCCTGTCGAACCGGCGGAATACTAGCACCATATTCACCAGAGTTTCACACACCGCTGAGACTTCTGATTGCCTATTTGCTAGTCTGGAAATGTTCCTGAACCAAAAGCCTAACCCACTTGCAGCCAGTTGCAACGTTGTGGCTAAAGGTAGAGGGGCTGTAGCTCAGTTGGGAGAGCGCGTCGTTCGCAATGACGAGGTCCGGGGTTCGATTCCCCGCAGCTCCACCAGAGGTATTTAAAGACGCCGACTCAATAATGGGTCGGCGTCTTTTTGTCACCACGGAATGTACCTCGGTCGTACGCATGCCACCAGATCCGTATCACACACCGTGAGTAAAAATTCTGTAACCAATCTGTAAGAAATTTCATGGGCGCGTCATATTCGCTCTCCAAACTCCTACTTCAGTGCTGGCAGTAGGTCGTCGTTCGATGGTCAATCTGCCGTATTAGGAATAAGTACTTGAAGCGGAGATATGAAATGAAAAAGCGCTCATGGTTGCCGATCCGTTCGGTAGTTCTAGCTCTCAGCGTACTGCTCGTTACAGCAGCCGTTGCCTGCGGATCAGGTGACCCAACTCCCCAACCTGTCGTATCGGAACCAACTGCCACTGTGAACGACGCTGCGGTAGATGACGGTTCAACGGCGGGTGATGACGCCATGGATGGCGATGCCGACATGAAAGACGACGCCATGGATGGCGATGCCGACATGAAAGACGACGCTATGGATGGCGACGGCGACATGAAAGACGACGCCATGGACGGCGACGGCGACATGAAAGACGACGCCATGGACGGCGACGGCGACATGAAAGACGACGCCATGGACGGCGAAGGCGACATGAAAGACGACGCCATGGACGGCGATGCCGACATGAAAGATGACGAGATGATGAGTGACGACGAAATGGTCGAACACCAGGGCCCTGTGTTCACGGTGCTGATCGAAAACATCGGCACAGTGTTCGATTTCTCATCGAGCGGTGTAGCTGGGGATGGCCCTGCCGGACCCGGAGACAAGTTCTCATTTGAGTTCGAGGCCGCCCCCGGTGACGCTCTGTCGTTCGCCACAATGTTCGTGCCGTCTAACGACTTCTTTTTCGCCCCTTCTGAGCAAGGCATACAGCTTTACGACGAGAGCGGGAATCCCCTGTCAGGAGATGTGACCGACCAAATCATGCTGTGGGACGCAGGAGTTGAAGCCGATCAGGAGCCCGGTGCCGGTTCAGAACAGCCACTGATGAACAGCGGCAATAGCCCCGACACCCCTGACACGGACAGCACGGTTCGTGTAGCTGCCGACACGTTTGGCAACCTGCCAACTGTTGCGAGTGTGGTGCGAGTCACGGTGACTCACCTCGGTGGAACTCGATTCGAGGCAGTCATTGAAAACGTGTCCACAGGTACCACTCTGGTAACTGCCGACGGCGTCTCTTCGGCTGTTCCGTTGACTCCCCCGCTGTGGGTTGTTCACTCGAACCCGGCTCCGTTGTTCTCCGAAGCCGAGATTGACCGTGGCGAGGGACTTGAAGTTCTGGCGGAGACCGGTGCAGCGGCTCAGCTAGCTGCTTCGATCGCGGCTCGTACCGGGCTGACATCACCCATCGCACCGGGCGTATTCGCAGTCATCGATGGAGATGCCCAGTTGTACCAGATCGGTGAGGCAGATCAGGGTATCGGCCTGGAGGCCCTTGCAGAAGACGGCTCTCCGGCTCAGCTCGCAGATTCAATATCCGCAGCAGCCGGTGTGGTCAGTTCAGGTTCGTTCACGACCCCTTCAGGAGCAGATGGCCCAGCGCCAGCACTCCCGGGAGACTCCTACGAGTTCACTTTCGAAGCGGTGATCGGCGATCGACTGTCGCTGGCGACAATGCTCGTTCAAACAAACGACCTGTTCTTCGCTCCCGAGTTTGGCTGGATTGATCTGTTCAGTGCTTCGGGTGAACCGATCAGTGGTGACCTAACCTCGCAGTTCCTTCTCTGGGATGCGGGCACGGAAGTGAATCAGGCTCCGGGCGCTGGACCCGACCAGGCGCCTCGTCAGGCTGAACCTGACACTGGCGAATCAGAGACAGCGAACGTGGCCCCGGTTGACGACGGTTACACCTACCCAGATGTTGACGCGATGATTCGTGTGACGATCACGTCGCAGGGTTAGCGCCGACCTCCGCACGCCCTCGGCATCGGCATAACAATGCCGGTGTCGGGGGTAACTCTGTTTGCCAGACCGGGAATCAGGTAATCAGCAACTGCAAAGTTCGATTTATCGGGACTACAGGCAAGAATCACCAACCCGTTTGCTGAACTTCCCAGCAGGGAAACCAAACATCCGCCCATGCCCGGTTCTCGTAAATTGATTCAATGACTACCTACAAGAGTGCCACTCCTCCATCGTCAACTGGCGCACTGATCTCCGATTCTCTCATTGACGTGATTCCAACTGAGCAGCGACGCGTGCTGGTGGTTGAAGACGATCCAAGCGTGGGTGAAGTAATCTCTCGCTACCTGCAACGCGAAAGCTTCGAGGCTCCGGTCATTCGTAACGGGCTGGAGGCACTTGAGATTCAATCACGGGACGGTTCAGACCTAATAATTCTCGATCTGATGCTGCCGGGGCTCGGTGGGCTTGAGATCGCAAAGCAACTACGTTCCCGCAACGATACGACGCCGATAATCATTCTCACCGCGAGACATAGTGAATCCGATGTGGTTCTGGGGCTCGGATTGGGTGCGGACGACTATGTTGCAAAGCCGTTCAGCCCGGCTGAACTCGTGGCGAGGGTACATGCTGTTCTACGTCGACGGGTGGTCGCCCCGGATATCGGCGGAGGGGTGATCCGAGTTGCCGACCTGACTATCTCTCCCGCTACTCGTTCAGTTTCTCGCGGGGATGTTCAGTACGAACTTACGTCGACTGAATTCGATCTCCTCCATCACCTTGCGAGCAGACCCGGCCGGGTTTTCTCTCGGGAACACCTTCTGCAAGACGTTTGGAACTATAGCCATGCTGGTGACCCAAGTACCGTGACGGTACACATCAGGCGCTTGCGGGCAAAGATTGAAAACGATCCCGCGCGACCGCAATTCATAAAAACCGTTTGGGGAGTTGGATACAAATTCCAGTACGCGTCGCCATGACCAAGTCAAACCGATTCGCAGGCATAAACGTGGTGTTCATTTCGCGTTTGTTCGGAACTGAACTGCTTGCAGTAGCGTTGGGTTTAGGCTTGAGCCTGCTCTTGCTATCGCCAAGCATGGCCGACCTTTTTGAGCTCGGGCTCTATCTGGCTGCGAGCGCTTTAGTTTCGTTTCTTGGTGTCGAACTACTCTTACGTACGGGTCTACTGGCACGACGGATACGGTTGAAGTTAAAAATCGTACTGGCTGTCGGAATCGGTGCTGGTCTTGGCTTTGTCAACGCCTTTGTTATGTCGGCGTTGATGTTCGTCAATACCGTTCACGATCTGCCTCTGCTGCTGGCAATCCTGATATTTGCCGCTGTGATTGCCGGGTATGCGTCGGTTCGCATGTCGTCACACATCGCCGGATCAATGGTGACTATCGCAGAACACGCCCGCCAACTTTCGAACGGGGATTTATCGACTCGAATGCCATCGCGCTACAGCGATCCTGATGTTGCCGATGTTGTTTCAGCCTTCAATGAAATGGCTCGAAATCTTGAAGAATCTGCGAAGAAGAAGGAACAGATCGAGCGAAGTCGCCGTGATCTCTCTGCGGCGATTTCACACGACCTGCGCACACCGATCTCGTCAGCGCGAGTCATGATCGAGGCGATACGTGATGGCGTAACCGAAACTCAGGCAGAGCAGGATGAATATCTCGACAGGGTCCTCACTCAGGTGAAGAGTCTGGGTTCGATGGTGGACGATCTTTTCTCGTTATCACTGCTCGATGTCGGTGAGCTGCGATTGAATCTTAAGCCAACAGCCGTCGATGATCTGATTAATGAGACGCTCAACTCGATGCAATCGACCGCAAATGGCAAGGGATTAACACTGGATTCCAGCGTTGAGCAAACCCTTGGCAATGCAGTTATCGACTCGAAGCAGGTAGGCCGTGTGCTGCTGAATCTTGTACAGAACGCAATACGGCACACACCGCCGGATGGGACCGTGACCATTGTTGCGAACCGCAACGATGATCGGATCGAATTCGAGGTACGCGATACCGGCGAGGGTTTCGACCCCGCAGATTCGTCGAATATCTGGACTCGGTTTTTCCGATCAGATCCGGCTCGAACCAGATCAGAGGAGACTACGGCACAGGGCGGGCTAGGATTGGCAATATCGCGCGGCATCGTAGAACTCCATGGTGGTGAGATCACCGCGACCAGCACACCGAACAACGGGTCTACATTCAGCTTCTGGATCCCCGACGCTCGATACATGGTTCCCACCGGATAGCACCGGATAGCACCATTAAGATGCGGTCGACTTCCACCGCAGGCCACGCCGGGGTGGAAGCGAGGTTTCAGAATCGAGTGGTTGGGTCACTCGGCTTCATTTTTCCCTATCCTGCCTACCTGAATAGGTTCAAACGCCTGATCTCTTCCCGAAGAAGAGAGATCGCACGGGTTGCGATAATGTGACGTTCTTGTATTCGGCTATAACCCGGCTACCTGCGGTGCTATCTCGGAGGAGAGATACTCAGGGACTTCGTCGGAGGCGAAGTTGAAGTGTTGGAACTGGACTTCTTCGAGCCCCATTCCTGCGAACCTGCCGAGCTTGTCGATTACTTCGCTTGTGAGCCCGACTATCCAATTGCTGTCCTTGACTTTCGCTTCTCGATAGGCAGCAGGGGAACCCGTGGCTCCGCTCTGGCTCATGTGGAACTTCGTGAAGCGGTCGAGAGTGCGTTCATCGTCAGCTACAAGACCAAATGCCATCATCGACTGGTGAACTGTCGAGATATCACGACCAAGCTCGTTGCAACGGTCGGTCAGCACGTCCAGCTTGTGCTGGTACGTCTCAGGCTGCATGTTCACACAGTTCCACTCGTCGGCGTACCTGGCCACCAGCGGAAGCGTTCGCTTTTCACCTGAACCACCGATGAGAATCGGTGTATCCGCGCCAAACACCGGCTTGGGCAGGCAATCGACATCCTTCACGTTGAAGTGCTTGCCTTCATACGAAGCCGGACCCGGCCCCCACAACGCTTTGATCACACATATAGCCTCTTCGAGACGCTCTGCACGGACCCGCTCGGAATAGAACGGGATGCCGTAAGCATCATGCTCGGGTCGATGCCAGCCTGCGCCTACGCCAAGCAGCATGCGCCCGTTGCTGAGTTGGTTGATCTGAGCCGACATGCGCCCAACATCGACCGGCGATCTGAAGGTCATCGGGCTTACCAGCGAGCCGAAGCGGATATTCTTGGTTTCGCGTGCGGCGACAGCAAACGAGAGAAATAAGTCGATCGAGCTCTGGTATCTCCCGATCACATAGTGATCCGACCGAAACAGCGATGGGATGCCGAGTCGCTCGGCGGTGTGGAGGATGTGAATCCAACGTTCCCATGTGAGGCCTGCCTGACCTTCGACCATTAGTCCGATTCGCATGTGGTGGCTCTGTCCTGCTATTGGTTGTTAGGCGAGCGTCAGGGTACACGATGTGACCAGCGGCGATTCTCGTGGCAGGCGCAGATTTTCATAACAGAGCAAGCACTCGAATATCCGGCGATAAACGGTTGTTCCTCGAGATGCAACACTCATATGGACGATAATATTTTTACCTGTTCTGATCACTAACAGATTTGGAACAACGAAATAGGAGAAACTGGTTGCCAGAGATCACCATCGCCGATGCCATGAAATTCATGGAAGACTCCCTCGTGAAAGTCGGAGCATCAAACGATCACGCCTTGCAGATATCGGAAGTGATTCTCGATAGTGAACTTCGTGGAAGCCCTGACCATGGCCTGTACTTCTTCAAACTGGTGATCGATTGGCATCAGGACGGGACGATCAAGCCTGATCCGAACACCGAAATCATCAGGGATTCAGCAGTTAGCACCTCTATCGAGGGCGATGGTGGCTGCGGCGTGATCGGCATGAACATTGCGGTGGAAATGAGCATCGCCAAGGCAAAGAAAATTGGCATGGCTGCTGGAAGTGTTAGAAACTCCGGCAACGTCATCGCTCTTGCCCCGTATGTCCAACGCGCCGCTGAACAGGGCTTGATCGCGTTCGCGTGCAGCGCCTTCAGGCACCCCATAATTCCTCCAACAGGCGGGCTAACAGGCAAATTCGGCACCAACCCGATCGCCTACGCCGCTCCGGCCGGAAAGCATCCGCCTTACATTCTCGATATGGCCACCAGTGCAATTGCGGCCGCAAAGGTCTGGGAGGCTTCCACCAACGGTGAGACAATTCCCGAGGGATTGGTCGAGGGACCTGACGGATCTCCGCTAACCAACGCGTCAGAATATAAATTGGGCTCCAGCGTAATCTTGCCGATGGCGGGAGCGCGCGGCTACGGCCTTGCCCTGATGGCCGACATATTCGGCAACGTTCTGAATGGCTCGGAGTGGGGACATTTCCTGTGGTTGATGGACCCGGAGGAATTTCAGCCGCTTGATGACTTCAAGAGAACGATGGATCAGGAACTTGACCGTATCAAGGAGAGCAAGCCAAAGCCCGGCGTAGATGAAATATTCTTCCCCGGAGAACGCAGCCAGCGCAGAATGGCGAAATTGCGTGGGCAGGGCGTATTGCCTTTGAACGACACTGCATGGGAGGCGATGGAGATCGTGAGTCAGAGCCTCAGCGTCACGATGCCATCGACCATAAATTGATCTGAGAAGCCGGACGCATAAGATGCAGCATCTAAAATGAGGATGACGATGGATTAGGCGGTTGTGTTGAGTGGCTAGTATTTTCGATTTGTTGACGATTGAGTTGGTCGCTACCCTTCCCCAGGTCTCTCGGCTCTGATGACTTCGCTCGGGACGCGAGAGGATCGGTCGAGATCAACTGCGGGAGTAAACCTCAGGCTCGGGATCGAACTCTACGTCTTCGTCTAACGGGAACATGGGGCGCGCACATACCGTGTGGCCGAGTGAGGGGAGGTCGGCGGAGGTTGAGCCGGGGGCGTCGACATTAAAGTTGATTTCACACCAGTCGTCGAAGAACTCGGGCTCGCAAAACGGCGACTTCACGATGATCGAGTGAAAGTCCTTTGGATCGAGTCTGTTCGCGTAAAAAGGTGCCCGATCGACGAGGTTGACCGCCCGAGAGAACACGATAAACGTGATGTTGTCTGACTGAAGCACCACAGTCGGGCCCGCGTGTTCGATTGACGGCCACTTCTCAAGCGGAAATGTGCCATCTGCCACCGAAACCACGGTGGCTCTCACCTCGACCGGAATGAATCGCCGGTCGAGATTTCCACCGAGTTTGACCGTGATCTTGCCACCAATGCCCTTTTCCACGGCTCGCACGACCGCCGACGCATCGACAATTGGAGCCAGCACGGAATGCGGATAATTTTGGCGAATCATCTCGGCAACGATGGCGTTGCTGTCGCCCGAAGCACCTGAACTTGGAGCGTCGGCAGCATCGGTGAACATCACCGGCCCTGTCATCTTGCTCGCTTGAGCCACCGACTCGTCCAACGGGACGAGATCGGCGTGCATTTCAAATCGGTTGCCCCAGAACTCGTTCGCAGCCCTCAGTGCCACCTCTCGACCGAATGCCTCGTCATTGTCAGTGACGACAAGCACCTGACTGCACAACTCGGGAACGTCGGTAAATGGGTTCCCGATCTGGAACCCCGCGTTCAAGATGCGCGGATCATCCTGAAGCGATTTGAGATAAGCGACCTGATTTCCAAACAAGCCGGTCTCAGTGATGAGCTGATCACCACGAACCAATGCCGGAATCGGCACGCGCACGGTGATGGGTTTCGCACCATCGTTCAACATCCGCATCAACTGGCGTGCTGCACGGGCACCCGTATCGGCAAAATCGACGTGCGGGTAGGTGTGATAGACAGCAACACCGTCGGCATGCTTCAGCATTTTTGCGGTCGTTACACCGTGAATGTCTTGCGTGAAGACGAACGGAATATCATCACCGAGAATCTTGCGTGATTCTTGTAGGAGATAGCCTTCGGGGTCGAACTCGTTCTCAGTGCTCATCGAGCCGTGCATGGCAAAAAGCGCTCCGGCGATCTCGCCCGCAAATGGTTTCAGAGCATCGAGGAACTCACCTGAGAGCCGGTCCCGCGCTGGTCGCTCCGGCAGAATATGACGAAACGATCTGCCAGTCTGGATGATCTTGTAGAACGCTGACCATACCGGCGACTTCCGAGTTCTTGCCAATGCTGCGCTCGACAACCTCGTCACCAAAAGCAACGTCGAAATCATCGTACGTGCTGTACACCGGATTGAAGGTAGAAACCTCCTGGACACAACCAGCGATAAGTATTCGCTTCATAAATTCGTTATCACTCCAAATAACTCTGTAGAAACAATGCGTCGTCGGAACGGCCAACAGTCAGTACTGCGTACCTCAATATTTTGCTCTACAGGTCGTAAAAAGTGGTACCGACCTGAGTCGAATATCTTTCGATGTGTGCACGCGTGATCAAATTCATCGGATTCTCTAACTCTCGCCGAGTACTCGCTCCAGCAGACTGCGAAGTTGGGGGATCTCGTCATTCCGCAGGTGCCTGATAAACCCCTGATGAATCGTGCTCAAAACTTGAGGCGTAGTGAGTTCCAGCGTCTCCTCGCCTTTTTTCGTGAGTACTACGTACGACAACCTTCGATCCTTCCGAGACGCACGGCGGATAACCAGGCCCTGTTTCGCCATTCGGTCTACTAGGCGGCTAATTCCGCCTCCAGTAACCAGCAATCGCTTTCCGAGCATCGTGTGCGTCATTCTCTTGTTGTTAGCCAGCGACAACTGGGTCAACACGTCGTACCAACTGATCGAAATACCGTGAGCACGCTGAATATCACTCTCCAACGTTCTCATCAGGGCTGCATGCGCCCTTAGAAACATCTTCCAGATTTTCACTTCTTCTGTGTTGAGTTGATCTTGCATCAACGCATCGTATCAGTTCCCTTTACATATCAATAGTTGACATATCAAGTGTTAAAGATTTAGAGTTCGCTTTTCACATATAACTTCTGTCTATCTGTCATGCAGTTAATGCCGTGGAGGATGAGATGAGCAATTCGATCACTGGAAAGCAATTCCTGATTATCGGTGCAACCGGCAACGCTGGAGGTCTGGTTACACCAGCGCTTTTAGCGCGAGGCGAGCGTGTTCGCTGCCTTGTGAGGAACCCGGAGAAGGCCGAGGTGTTGCGCGAAACCGGCGCGGAAATCATAGTCGGCGATCTCAATGACCCAAGTTCGCTCACTCCAGCTTTCAGAGGAGTCGACACCGTATTTTCGGTGGTCGCAACCGGTCCCGATATTGAATATTTGGGCAAGAATTTGGTCGAAGCCGCGGTTGAGGCAAAAGTCGACCACTTCGTTAGATACGCGCTGGTTCAAAACGAACATATCGCGAAACTACGTTCAGGCGGGATGCAGGCGACAGTCGATTCAATGGTGCGGGAATCTGGGCTCGACTTCACGATCATTTCTCCCCATTCGTACATGCAGAACATGTTGGGTCTCGTGTCGACGATTCAATCAGACTCCGCTTTTTATCTCCCATACGGCGATGGTAGGCTTGGCATGATGGACTTGAGAGATGTCGGAGAAGTTGCGGTTGAAGTATTGACGACCGAAGGGCATCGAGGGAAGAGCTATACAATCACGGGTCCGGTATCGATTTCGATGCACGATGTAGCCAACTCGCTATCTCAAGCAATCGGTAAGACGGTGACCTACGTCGATATATCCACCGAAGCGGCTCGAGAAGCATTCATATCGTTCGGAATGGACGAGTGGATCGTCGATGAATATCTGGCTTACTTCGACGTTTTCAAGAACAATCAGGTTGACTTCACGACCAACGATTTCGAGGATGTAATGGGGCGTAAGTCACGATCCATCGATGACTTTACCCGAGATTTCGCAGGCGTATTCGAGCCCTCGCTGGCGCAGGGCGCGCCAGCCGGGCAATGAAGCAATTTCCACACAAAGTTCTGGACTGAAAAATCTCCTGGATTCCCCTCGGGGATTCTTCAGTTAAAAAAACGGGCGATGGAATTACCTCCATCGCCCGTCTCGTTTGTTCCGAATACAAGACATTGTCGCCTGGCGCGTCCCTACACCAGATCCCTCGGCCCCGAAGACTCCGCTCGGGACACAGAATCGTTCGCCACCTACCCGCCGTGATCGTTAAATGCTGCTGCCTGTTTCGACCGTCGAGCATCGCGATCGTCGGCGAATCGCTTCACTGCGTTGAAGATCGAATCCTTGTCGAGGTGAGCTTCCTTGATCACATCGTCCTCGGTACCACCGCTCAGCCACTGGTTGTCCCAATCTGACGTCAGCGAGTACTCGTCGGTAAGTGGGCCGACTCCCGTGACCGGCCACACTCGGCGGGTTCCTGTCGTTACGATCATCATGTCGAATTTTTCAGCATCAGAAAGTACGCTCTGCCTGTACTCGTTCGGTTGGCGATCGAACAGCTCCTCGCTGATCGCGGCGACAACCTTCACATTCACCCCGGCCTGTTCGAGCTCCGGCAGGATGTTGACGAGGTTTACAGTCGAGCTTGACCCCTGCGACACGATCACACCGTGCCGTGGCTTGCCGGGCTCGTAGTCGCGGATCAAGTAGAAGCCTTTGGCAGCGGCATTTATGTCAGAATCGGCAAACTTCGATCGATCTGCGACGGCGAAGTCGGGTCGCGCAACTTCGAGGACGATTACGCCAACTTTAGGGTCACGGGCTGCAATTTCAGCAGCCGCAAAGTAGCCGGGGGCGACATCGTTGTAATCCCAGAAGCTGAGGACGATCACCTGTCCCTTCGGGAAGAGCTTCCACACCTGTGGCGAGAAGATTCCGAAGTGAGTCCGTGCGTCGGCGGCCGTCTCAGGTCCCGAGTGACCGGCGAGGACATGTGCGACCCCCAGACGGAACGGTGAGTCCTGATTCTGCTGGCTCCAAACGCGAAGTGGGAGGTACATGAGAGGGGTAAACGCACCGTATGTACCCGATATCGACCAGACACCATTGAACTTATCGGGATCCTTCGACAGTGTCTGGCTCGTGAATCCGACTGCAGTCAGTGCGTTACCGGCTTCCTGAATCGGTGCTTTAAGGCGTGTACCCGCCTGATTGTCGAGTGGGTCATAGTGGCCCCATATCGATCCGTTGTTCACATTTATCGACTCGGCGAGGTCGGCCGCCACGATGACGAACCGATTGTCGGTCACATAGTTTGCCCACTTGATGATTTCGGAAATTGCCCGGCGCGTTCCCTTCACTTCACCCGGCAGCTCGAAAAGTTTGATGTTCACATCTTTCTTTTCGCCGGTGATGTGATTCACCGCGGTGACAGTCGTTGCCTCTGTCGGCAGGTTCTTCACGCGCAGTCGTTCATCAAGGAACGGGTCTTCGCCGACTTTTACACTCAGCGGTAGTTCGTCGTTCACCTGATCGCCGATAGCCACCAGTTTGTCAGCGAGCCAATCACCAAGGCCGCTTGACTCGAGGACTGACATTGCTATATCGATGTTTGCCTTGAGTTGTAGAAGGTTCTCTTTGGGGTCGGTGACAGCACCATCGCGGATACCTTCGAACTTGACTCCGAACTTCTCCTCAAACGTGGTCGCCAGTGCCTGGAAGTACTCGCCGTTCATCGGCATACCGTAGGCATGGCTCGCATGGTCGACTATCTGCGTCACACCTCCGGGCAGCTTGCCGTCCTTTGCCCCCGGCCAGAAGCCTTTGACCGTGTTCCCGACGACAATCATCGGTCGGCGGTCGGAATCATCCCAGTCTTCCATTGTCTTGAGGGCGGCAACCACCTGATCGTAGTCAGTGGCGTTGTCGAGCTTGATCACATTCCAGCCGTAGGACGACCACTGGTTCTCGATGTTGTAGGTCTCCTCTTTCACAACGCTACCGATGAGTTCATCGTCGATTCCAGCGTTGTTGTACGACATAAGGACACGAAGTCGCTTGCCCACCCGGTTGGCGACTGCCTGAGTTTTGAACTCCTGCGAGTGGCCCGAAGTCAGGGCGAACTCGCCCTCGAGAGCGATCACTTTCAAAGATGAATCGGCACCCATCATGTCCCAGAACGCAGCCTTGCCTGCCGCGGTCGCAATGCCCACACCGGAAGGGCCACCATTCACATCATTAGTGAGATCAGTTGATTCTGAGTGACCAGACAACGCACGAATGCCACGTATCTTCGCCTGTGCCATCACCGGGTGGTCGGCGAGACCGTTTTCTTCGAGCAGGTTCTTCAGCGCACCTGCACCACGACGGAATCCGAGTGCGTCTATGGCAAGCATCGATGCATGAGGGTCGGCCTTGTATTTGTCGTCGCCAGTCGCTTTGTGCTTGCGATCGAGAGCTTCACCCATCAACATCCACATCGCATACGTCACGGGCGCGTTGTGACCACCGGCAAGCATGAACTTGTCGGAAAACGGATGCTTAGGTCGGCGGTAGTCGAAGGTCATCCCGCCGTTTTCAGGGCCGGCGAGGTGGGTTGAGATCACGTAGGGCGTATAAGCGGTTCCGCCGCCGAAGTGGCCTGTCTGGTGATAGTTGCACATCAACACAAAAGTCATATCTGTCAGGAACCCGAAATCTTCGAGTTGCTGCCTGTCATAGTCAGGAAGTTGCACTGATCTATCAGTCGAAACCTGATCTGTGGAAGACGTGTGGATTGTGACGGTTGAACTACCGCTGGATGACATACGTTCGATTACTCCGTTTAAAAGCGAAATATAAAGCAATGCGGACGCGCGGGTTTTTCACGATCGTCGCGCGTTATTCGCGGCGTCAGAATATCTGCGAATCGTCTCTCACGCCAGCCCGAAATGACCGTATCCGGGTACTATCGCTCCGAGATAACTACGAATATCCGACGAGGCTGGAATCGACAGACTAATTCGCGAGCGGCACTTGACCGGGCAGAGACTACAAAAATGACCGAAATTTCATCATCTCGAATCCACCAGAACTAGATCAATGGCGAATGGCAAGACTCTGTTTCAGGGCAGGTCTATCCCGTAACAAATCCAGCCCACAACTCTCAGGTAATCGGTCGATTTCAGTCGAGCATTCCGCAAGATGCAGAAAACGCCATCGCAGCCGCACATGCGGCTTCTCAGCATTGGGCGAACACTCCGGCCCCGCAGCGTGGTGCGATTCTCTACCGTGCGCTCGACATCATGGGACGACGCGCTACCGAAATGGCCGAGGCGATCACTAGCGAAGAGGGCAAGCCGATCGCCGATGCCATGGGCGAAGTGAAGCGGGCGATGAACATCATTGAGTACGCGGCTGGTGAAGGCCGACGGCTGTTCGGGTACACGACTCCCTCGGAACTGCCGAACACGGTTGCCTACACGGTGAAACGGCCACTGGGAGTGGTCGCGCTGATAACTCCATGGAACTTCCCGTTGGCGATTCCGGCGTGGAAGCTGGCACCCTGCCTTATTGCCGGGAATACCGTCGTCTACAAGCCAGCCTCGGCAACGCCACTCTCTGCCGTAAAACTGGTGGAGATATTTGAAGAGGCTGGTCTTCCACCCGGAGTCCTCAACTTCATAACCGGACCCGGTGGATCGGTCGGAAACACGCTTGTCGAAGATCCAAGAGTCGGCGGAATTTCCTTCACGGGATCTACTGAGATCGGCACCGCTATTACCGCCCGTGCCTCGGAACTGTTGAAGAAAGTCCAGTGTGAGATGGGCGGTAAGAACGCCGCGATTATTTTGAATGACGCCGATCTCGACATGGCTGTCCCCGGTGTCGTGCAGGGAGCGTTCGGTTCGACCGGGCAACGTTGCACGGCGACTTCTCGTGCCATCGTTGAGGATGGCATCTATGACGAGTTCATGTCAGAACTACTCGCACAAACTGCCGCGCTGAGTATCGGTGATGGCATGGACGAGACAAAGGACGTCGCCCCGCTTTCGAGCAAGAACCAGCTTGACACAGTTCTCGAGTACATCGGGATTGGAACCGAGGAGGGCGCAAAGCTCGCTTTCGGTGGGCATCACCTGCAAGATGGCGAGTTCGCCGAGGGCTACTACGTTGAGCCAACGATTTTCACCGATGTCAGGACGCACATGCGTATTGCACGCGAGGAGATATTCGGCCCGGTACTGAGCGTCTTCAGGGCTTCAAACCTGCAGGAAGCGGTCGAGATTTCGAACGATGTAGACTTCGGTCTTTCGTCATCGGTCTACACGCGTGATCTGGTACAGGCACACGAGTACATCAATACTGCTCACACCGGGATGGTCCACGTGAACGCTCCGACGCTTGGTGGCGAGGTTCACCTGCCGTTTGGTGGACTCGGCGCATCAGGTACGGGTCAACGCGAACAGGGTACAGAGGGCTTCGACTTTTTCACCGAGACGATCAGTGTTTACATCGACCACTCGGCAGGTGCGAAGGAGAGATCCAAGTTTATTTAGTGCCAGTGGCACGTTACGTGTTCTTATCCCCCTTCCTTAGGGAAGAGGTCAGGCATGCACTGAACATACCGAAGTAGGCCGTGTCACAGACATGCGCGACCAAGTCACCCGATGACGCCCGAAACCAAAACGAGAGAAAGAAATGATCGAAAATTCCATCATCGCACGCAATAAAACCGGTAAGAAAGCTCGCTCGTTGAATCTCACCTACCCTTCTCTTCAGGCGGTTGAGTTCGCGTATCGAGCCGGGTTCGACAGTATTCATCTGGATGGCGAGCATGGTGCGTTCAGCCCGCCCGAGATCGACAATCTGGTAGCGGCGGCCCACATGGGTGGCATGTCGGTCACGTGCCGACCTCGAAACTTCGAGTCGACCGAGATCATCATGTGGCTCGATCGCGGGATTCAGGGAATCATGGCTCCCCACGTCGAGACCGGTGAGCAGGCGGCGGCGCTGGTCGAGGCGTGTTACTTCGACCCGCGCGGCCATCGATCATGGGGCACACATCGCGGCACCGAGTTCAATGACGAGGTGATTCTCAACTCTCGGTTTGGCGGACGCAAGAGCTTCACTGAGTTTGCGAACGACAACATGCTAGTTTGGGCACAGGTCGAGTCTTACAGGGGCTACGAAAACCTCGATGCCATCCTGGCTGTCGATGGCCTTACCGGAATCACCTACGGCCACTTCGACTTTGGACTGTCGATGCACTTGCCGGGTGAGGGCGCTGGAAATCCCGAGATCGACAAGCTGGCGGCCGACATGGAAGTTCGAACCCGTGCAGCCGGCAAAGGCATGATGGACGACTACTTCGTTATGGTCTACTTGCAGGACTTGATCATGCAAGGCGGTCGTGAGTTCGTAGTGGCGAACGAGGGGAAAGTTTTTTCTGGGTGAAAACTCCTTCACACTTACGCCAAAATCCTCAGGCTGCGCCCCAAGGTGGCGTGCGATCCGTGCCTCTTTCCAACTCACGGCTCCCAGACTCGCGTCGAAATATCGCCTTCAACAACTTTGACTTCACAAGTCCGACCCGCCGACCTTAGCGATATTTACGACTCACTTAAGTAGCTAATTTGCTGTTTTTTGGTGTGAGCCAGCAACGAAACGGCGGTAATCCGTAACGATTAGTTAACCTTTGGAAGCGGGCGAAGTGTACAAAGGAAGGCTGTTTGCAAAATATTTCACGACTTTTCAGGGACATATGCCGAAGCTTTCAACAGTAGCCAGAATTCGAGTAGAAGTCTTAGCCGGACTCACCGTATCTCTGGCACTCGTCCCCGAAGCAGTCGCATTTGCATTCGTCGCAGGCGTCGGACCACTCGTCGGACTCTACGCTGCATTCATCGTCGGCCTCGTTACATCTCTTACGGGTGGCCGACCGGGAATGATCTCCGGGGCGACCGGGGCACTTGCCGTCGTGATGGGCGTTCTGGTGAAGGACCACGGTGTCGAGCTTCTATGTATCACGGTGATCCTGATGGGAATCATCCAGATGGCGGTCGGTGCTCTCAAGCAGGGTCGACTCATACGCATGGTTCCCTACCCGGTTATGCTCGGATTTGTGAACGGGCTTGCAATCGTCATCTTCCTCGCGCAACTAGAGAGCTTCAAGACCGAAAGTTCCGACGGTGGAGAGTCATGGCTACCTCTCGGTGAGTTGGCGATAATGCTCGGCCTCATCGGGTTGACAATGGCGGTCATTTACCTGATACCGCGGGTAACGAACAAATTCCCATCGGCCCTCGCTGGAATTCTGGTTGTGTCGGGTGTTGTGATTCTTGGTGGAGTCAACACACCTGCAGTGGGTGACCTTTCCAGTATCTCCGGCAGTCTCCCGACGTTTGGCGTCCCTGATGTTCCATTCAACCTTGAAACGCTGATGATCATCCTGCCCTACGCCGTTATCTTGGCGGCGATTGGCCTGATTGAGTCACTTCTAACCGTTTCTCTCATTGACGGAATTACCAACACAAAGGGTCAAAACAACCGAGAGTGTTTGTCGCAAGGGGCGGCCAACATCATCACCGGCTTCTTCGGGGGAATGGGCGGCTGCGCAATGATCGGCCAGAGCATGATCAACATGAAGTCGGGCGCACGCTGGCGGCTTTCCGGTGCGCTGGCTGCCCTGTTGCTTCTCGCCTACATATTGTTCGCTTCGTCGCTGATCGAACGGATACCTATTGCAGCGCTCGTCGGAGTGATGTTCGTGGTTGTGATCGGAACTTTCTCGTGGTCGAGCCTGAGGATCATTCGAAAGGTGCCGGTATCCGATGCATTCGTGATGATCCTTGTTTCAGCAGTAACGGTCGCAACCGACCTTGCGATTGCGGTTGTTGTCGGCGTGATTGTTTCGGCATTGGTGTTCGCCTGGAACACGGCACGGTCGATCTACATCGAGGAGGCGGCTGGAAGTACGCCTGAACGCAAGATATACACACTCCATGGGCAGCTCTTTTTCGCCTCGATTACTGCCTTCAAGGATCTGTTCCACCCGCCACATGACCCGAAAGAAGTAGTGATCGATTTCCAGCACTCACGTGTTTGGGATCATTCGGGCATCGAGGCAATCGTCGAACTCGCACGGCGATACGAAGCGGCAGACCGTAAGCTTCACCTGCTTCATCTCAGCCCAAACTGCCAGCGAATACTCAGCAAGGCAAAGGTCATCATCGACAGTGACCCCGAACTCGACCCGTCATACCGGGTAACAGTATCCGGTCTCGGCGGCTCAGACGGCGGACACTAACAAGCCGACTTGACCCTCCTCGTTCCGATCGCATTTTGAGTACTTGTGCCAACGACCGCTCGGAAGATCAGGGCGTATTTGATCCCTGTTCGACAATTACCGGAGATTTAAGTCCTGATCTCTTCTCGTCGCTATGGCTCAGGTAACACCTGCTCCCGTTGACGAATGCCAATTCGAATCAGGTCGATGAATTCCCTTTAACCCGAAAGAGCGGTCGCCTTATCATCAGCTACCGCTCTTTCTACATATCAACTCGGGTCAGCCGAGCCAGTTATCTAATTACTGGTTATCACTTTGTGTTGCCGTCGCTTCTAACAGCGATTTCCGGCCTGTGTATCTATGTTGATTCCCAGCTCGGTGATCCGTCTTAGGTGCCGCCGCCAGCTATGTGCCGCAGCGGCTTTATAGGCCCTTATGAATCACCCATCCAGACTTGTAAATCATCTTCGGCACCCTCGCGAATCAGGGTTGTCATTACCTTGATTTGATATTAATCCTCTGCCGCGCCCAGCGGCACATTTGCTCGTGAAGGAGTTATGAAAAATCTCGGCGGCAGAGGAGAGGTGGCTTCGGAAACCCGGATAGTGGGATGAAGCTCTACTCGAATAACTCAGGTTTAGACAATAGACGAGCAACTTCTACAGAGCGAGGGTAGGGGTGATTGTTGGCATTCGCTCTTTCTAGAGGAGTTCTACCGCTCTCGTCCTTTGCAGCGATGTTTGCCCCGGAATTAATCAAGAAGAGCGCAACTTCCGAGGAATTTTTCCAGGCTGCCATGTGTAGCGGAGTATCGGCATCATCGTCCCGCGCGTCGATATCAGCGCCAGATTCAACCATCAGTCGGGCAAAATCCAGTGAATTGTCCCATGCTGCTGCGTGGAGAGGAGTGCAGCCATCGGAGTCTCTGGCCTCGATGTCAGCTCCTTGTGCGATCAGAATTTTCGCAATATCGACTCTGTTCTCCATCGCCGCACGATGCAAATTCCAGCCGCTGACATTGAGATCATTCATCTGACTCAGTACCATTTTCGACTACTTTAGCCGCGTACATGATTCACCAGTTCCTGCTGAGGCTCCTGATATTGCACTGAACTCCCTGAGAATCAGGACAAGTAGGCACTTCTACTGTGAAAGTCATCTCTTGTTCAGCATAATTCGTGGTTTAGTCACACGGTGGGTGAGGGTGTATCCAGACCATTCGATCACCATCGGTGTGAACCTGTGAACTACCACAAAGACCGTTCTGATTTTCGTTCCATTCGCCAGAGTCTACTGGAGAACCAAGCGGGATACGGCGCTCAGTAGTTTACTCATTAAATGTCGCAGTTATTAGATCAACGATGCTGGACGGTACCGGCGTACATTCTTGAACGGAAGTAGGGGTGAGTTCATCACTTTTTGTCACAGCAGTTGCTGTGACATTGGCCAATTCTCAAACTCGATCGATGCCCGCATCTCCGCTCGTACATCCGGTAATCGTGGCTAACAGCGAAATAAAAACCATGATGAGAACTGACAGAGTGGTTGCACACGGGTTCAGCAAAAGGTTGATCATCGCTGGGATACCTATTCGCACAATACATGAGTACGCCCTAACCGAGTCGAGGCGAAGGCAACAAAGCATCTACTACAGCGAGTCTTGATACAGTAGCCACGTTCTAGTCGCCTATCTCGTTCACAAGACGAAAACTGAGGAGAATGTCTGTTGGCTGAGTTCTTAACTACGAACGGTGTGTCTATGCACCTTGAACAGATCATCAACAACGCAAAACGCCAACTAATTCTCATCAGTCCCTACCTGAGGATCAACAACCGTCTACGCATTGCTCTAGAAGACAAAGACCGTTTCAAAATTGACATCAGAGTGGTCTACGGGAAGAACGACCTTCAAGCGGCAGAAAATAACTGGTTAAGATCGTTACTGTCGATCAGATCCAGTTTCGTCGAGCATCTTCATGCAAAGTGCTACCTGAACGAGTCGGAAGCTCTTGTGACCTCAATGAACCTGTATGAATTCTCCCAGCAACACAACGAAGAAATGGGAATTCTGGTGAGAAAAGCGGATGATCTTGAGCTCTACGAGAAAATCTATGAAGAGGCTGAGCGACTGATCAGAAGCAGCAAAGAGTTCTTGATAGAGGTCAAAGAAGTTAAGCAGGAACGCAAACCCGCTGCAAAACCGAAAGCAACATCGAAAAGATCGGCTCCGAAAAAAACGATACAGATGCCACGGCTCACTGTGTTCGATGTAACACATTGATACCGTTTTCGATGGATCGTCCGCTATGTAATACCCATCACAAAAGCTGGGCACGATACGAGAACCCTGATTACCCTGAAGAGTATTGCCACTCATGCGGTAAGGAGCGAGAAACTACTGTCGGCAGCCCCATGTGTAGCGACCACGACAAACCGTGGTTTCGTAAAAAGAAATCAGGGTAAGCGGTCGTTGAACTTGTCGATCAAACCTGATGGCAAGGACCACGGTCAGTTGCCATGGGCTTCCGCATCCGTGAAGTCAACTTCCGCACCATGGCTTTACCAAGTTTGCGCTTGCCATTTATGACAAGTGAGAGAAATGCTGGCGAGAGTTCCAGTTCATTTCCGAATTCTCGGAGAGACAGACCAAGATATTCTTGCCTGACTCGTATTTTTATCGGCGTGAAGATACTTTGCCTTTACAAAGTGCGTATGAATCACCAATATCAGCGGTCTATGTATGCTCAAATTTTGATGATTTGAACTTAGAATAGATAGCCACCTGCCCCTGTAGCTCAGTGGATAGAGCAACGGTTTCCTAAACCGTGTGTCGCGTGTTCGATTCACGCCAGGGGTACCATTTTGAACATACTGAAAATATGTCCCGACTTGATCGGGACGTTTTCATGCATGTGGCTGTTTGCGAGCAAGAAATCAGTCGGTTCCTGATCAACCATGCCACGTGATTGCTTGGAGATACGAGCCTCTTTGGGGGTGAGATCCAAACCAATCCCAACTTGAAGAGTGTGCGTCGAGTGAGTGATGGTCAGGATTCGGCGCGAATCTTCCACTGTTGTCACACTCTTGGCGGACGATTTGCCCGTTACTGTGTGAGCGATGAATTCAGCAAGCAGTACATATTCGAGTAAAACATCGCCGGTCGACCGTTTGGCGGCGAGATTGTTTACCACTTCAGTTCTCATCGAGCGAACTGCGATTATATTCCGTCTCATCGCCGCACTTCCACTTGCGCTGCTTATGTACGCAAGCCGTGAGCGACTTCCCTACTGGGAGATTGCGATAGCTGCAGTAGGAGTGATGTTTTTAGTCAATATCTGGCTCAGGTCAGCAAATTCGTCGCAGCGTATTTCGGCCGAGCGTTCCGCCCTGTACGGATCATTCGCCGACACGCTGCTGGTGCTTGTGGTTTCATTTCTTGCGATTCGAGCGTCGGCGAGCCTTAGCACCACGAGCGAAATGTGGCTGATTTTCCCACTGGTAATTCTGGCATTCGTCTATCGCTCAAAGCCTGCAATTGGAATCACGTACGCGGTGTTGCTCACCGGGTGGTACGCAGCAAACGTCCTGACGTTCTTCGATCCTGCCGACCGCGCAGCTATCGAATTGCCGATACGAGCGACTTTTTTCATCCTGATGGGAAGCCTCGCCGCCATTCTCGGGAACAGCCTCAGGCGGCAAGGATCGGATTAGCCAGAGCGCTGTGACAAGTCCATATCTACGGCTTAAAGAAGAAACGCCCGCCGGACTTCTCCAGCGGGCGATCGTTCCGTACCGCGCTACCAGCGGTTATTGACCGTTGGCTTTCTTCCATTCTTCATACTCAGGACGGGCTTCGTCAGATAGCGGATAGTAGAGTCGCAGATCCCCACCCTGCTCGAGCTTGAGCCTGCTGAACTCTTCCCATTCGGCATGAACCTGTCCACGCTCGGCGAGTTCCTCAGCGAGGTGGATCGGGACGACAACCGCTCCGTCGTCGTCGGCAATGATGATGTCGCCAGGTGCAACATACGTACCGGAACAGGCGATCGGAACATTCACTGCGTACGGGAATATCTCGGTCTGGGTGTGGAAGTTCGGAGTGACACCCTTCAACCACAGACCCATCTCCGGTGCCTCGGGAAAGTCGCGGATGCAGCCGTCAATTACTGCGCCGATACCACCGGCACCCACGAAGTATGTGAGCATCATGTTGCCGAACACACCACTGCTCATGCTTCCACGAGCATCAACAACAATCACATCTCCCGGCTGGGTGCCATACAGAGCGTGACGATGAAGCTGGGTTTCTGGCTCAAC
Source organism: Chloroflexota bacterium (assembly GCA_024275195.1). Taxonomy (GTDB): domain Bacteria; phylum Chloroflexota; class Dehalococcoidia; order Lucifugimonadales; family Lucifugimonadaceae; genus Lucifugimonas. Next base: position 35,862 of record JAJRZP010000137.1, read on the forward strand.
ATACTCGCCATCCCCGTAAATATCGTCGCGCTTTGGCATGAACTGAAGTGTGGCAGCAGGACCAACAATTTTCTTACCGGGTGTGAACGGGGTCGGCCCTTGAATGAAGGCATTTGAAACGCCAATCTTCTTCAGGTCTCCCGCTGCCGTAGCGGAACTGACGTGCTTGTAAAGCTTGTCGATCAATTCCTTGGATGGGCGCTTTATATCTTGGATATCTTTAGGGTCTTGCATGGAAAATAACGGTTCCTTGTTATTGGGTGGTGCGCCAAGCGATTACTGCCGTGCCGCCAGTTCCTGAACAGAAAGTGGACTTCCAACGAATTTGTCAGAACTGTTCCATCGGAAACAATGTTGAAAGTACAACGAGTGAACACTAAACACCGTTTCGCCACACCGCAAGTATGTACGTAAATTACTTGCCGACTGCCCGGACATGACAACGCAAGCCTTCATTACACACGCGCATGTGCAACGGAGTTTTTTGGGGCTTTGAACGACTTCTTGCTCATTTTGCACCAATTTAATCGTCATATTTCGATGAACATATTGAATAATCGCCCCGCTGGAGCACCAGAACGTTTATTCTTAATGGCGCATTCGGCCTGTTTGGCGCGCGACTGCATCAACGAGATGGTGTTTTGCGGCGAACGCTAAGGCCGAGTGCTAAAAGAGATCGTGGGACGATAACCGTACGGAACGGTACTAGGATATGTCCGAAAACGGACATTCGATGGGATTCCCACGTACGAGGCTTGATTTATGGGTAAGAAGTTATTTGTTGGTAGCCTAGCCTGGGCGACGGATTCGTCTGGCCTCCGAGCCGCTTTCGAGCGATTCGGTGACATTGAAGAGGCACAGGTGATCAGCGACCGTGAGACCGGTAGGTCCCGCGGATTCGGTTTTGTCACCTTCACTGAGGAGGGTGTCACTCAGAACGCTATTTCAGAGATGAATGGTTCTGATCTGGACGGTCGTCCTATCGTAGTAAACGAAGCACGTGACCAGGCCCCTCGCAGTGGCGGTGGCGGCGGCGGTGGATACCGTGGCGGCGGTGGTGGTGGTGGTGGCGGACGACGAGAACGCTGGTAAATCAGCGTCTGTAGTTACAAAACTACCGACCGAAATGTAAACGGGTGCAGCCAAATGGCTGCACCCGTTTCGTTTAACTTGTTCCCGCAGCAGGCTCATTGCACGCTCTCGTACCTCTGAAGGGTACCTGCTTGTTCTTGTGATCTCTTCATCCTCTCAAGGATTCGAGTCTCCAATTTCCCCAGGGCGGTTCAGTTCGTGCTACCCCGACGCTGAGTTCTGGCAGAACCGCGCCTATTCCACCTATAACTGGCGCAAGCGGGGATCGAGACGGTCTCTGAGCCAGTCTCCCGTGAAATTCAAACTCATCACAACAAGGAATATTGCCACTCCAGGGAATACGGTCGGCCACCAAGCCGCCCTGAGATCCGCTCTGCCTTCGGCGATCATCACCCCCCAGGCTGGCGTGGGTGAAGGGATCCCTACTCCGAGAAAACTAAGAGATGCTTCTGCCAGTATTAGCTGTCCGACCCGTAACGTGGCAATGACGACGACGGTGTTAAACACACCCGGCAAAAGATGTTTGAAGATAATCCGAACGTTGGAAGCCCCCGACACACGAGCGAGCGCAACGTAGTCAAGCGTCTTGAGCGACAGTGTCTCTGCGCGGATGTTTCGAACGAACGCGGGCCACGTCGACAGTGCCAGCAATGCAAGAACAAGACCGAAACTTGGGCCGAAAATAATGTTGGCTACCAGCGCAAGCAGTAGAAACGGTATCGCGTACCACACATCGGTTAGGCGCATGATCAACTCTTCGATGTGCCCTCCAAAATAACCTGCACTCAAACCAAGCGTGACGCCCATCAAGAGTCCGGTTATGAGAGATATCGTTGCGACTATGAGAGAAATGCGTGCCCCGTAGATAATTCGCGAGAGTATGTCGCGCCCGACGTGGTCGGCTCCTAAGATGTACCTCAACTCGACCCGCGGGTTGTCGTCATACCACTGTGTGTTCCATACGGGCGGGGCGTTTCTGGCGCGGAGATTCTGCTTGAACTGATCCTGAGGTGCCAGAAGAGGCGCAAAAATCCCCGTCAACACGAGAGTCGTGATTACGACACCAGGGATAATTGGCCACCTGCGGAGTATGTACCATATCCGCCGCGACAGGTTCGCTAGCTTGAATTTTTTACGGGTCGAAACAGATCTGGAAGTTGCGATCATTGTTGCCTCAACTGTACTTAATGCGCGGATCCACCACCGCGTATGCAATATCAGTCAGGAAGTTCGCCACCACCCACAGGATCACGAATAGGAGCACCACAGCGGTCAGAACGGGAAAATCGTTGGCGTCTACCGCCTGTACGGCAAGATTCCCAATACCGGGCCATGCGAATACGGTTTCTATCACCACTGCGCCGGTCAACAGGCTTGTGAGCAGTACCGTAGAGACGGTAAGAGGTGGTATTAGTGCATTACGAAAAGCATGCTTCCAGATCACCATGCGATGCGAGACACCTTTGGCTCTGGCCAACGTAACGTACTCGGAATCCAGCACTTCTAGCATTGCCGAACGGGTAATACGCAGGTAGCCGGCTGCCGCACCCCAGGCTAACGTTGCCGTCGGAAGGACGAAATACTGTAGATTCTGCCACGAAAATGGGAATCCATCCTGTAGTCCGCGTGTCCCACTCGGCAGCCATCCTAAACCGACTGCAAAAATCAATACGGACATGATTGCGAGCCAAAAGTTCGGGAGAGCCTGACCAAACAAGGCGAACCCACGCCCGAGGTAATCAAAAACCGCTCCTCTTTTGACTGCAGAAAGAACACCAAGCGGCACTCCGATTATCGTGGCGAGAATCCACGAGGCAACACCGAGTTGAAGTGTGGCACCAATCTTCTCGCCTAGAATCCTCGTTACCGGCCGCTCGGAGACGATCGACTTACCCAAATCGCCTTTAAGTATGCGGCCCAGCCAGATTCCGTATTGCACTATCAGTGGCCTATCGAGCCCTAAACTCTCACCGATTGCCTCGAACTGCTCCTCAGTAATCCCGTAGCCACCGGGCTTCGCGTAAAGAAGCCTCGGATCTCCAGCCAGACGAGAGAGCATGAACACGATAATTGTGGCAGCGATCACTGAGAGGATCATGTAAAAGAACCGTCGGATTAGGAATTTCCGCATCTAGTAGCCTCTCCTCTGTGTACCTTCGTCACTAATTCTGATGCTGCGTACTTTAGCCTGCACCTTCTCAGAAGCGTCGCTCACAATCTTGCAATCGGCCAAATACCTCCCCAAGAACGTTCGTCATTGTTCGAATTTTGCTGAAGTAAACCGAGGGGACGTTCCTGTCCTCGGATGAACTCTCACCACTGCATAATCCCGGGGTTCTCTACGGGTTGTGATCAGTATTTGATCAGGAATAAATCTACGGTGCATGGAAATTTACTATTTGATGGCGTTGGAATTGGTTCGTCGGGTATCAAAAAGTCAAGGGGCGACAATGTGCGAGCGGAGGGAGTCATCATCGAACTCAACTCCAAGACCAGGTCGGTCGGGTACCAGCAGCATGCCATCTTCGATCGTCAGCGGGTTCTTTAGTACATCATTGCGCCAGGGAACCCGGCTCGGTGCCAGGATCTCCTGAATCAATGGATTTGGTATCGCAGCCATTACGTGGGCTGCAGCCATTATTCCGACCGGTCCCTTTGTGTTATGGGGCGCTATGCTCACCTGATACGCTTCGGCAAGGGCACATACTTTCTTCATCTCCGTAATTCCACCGATGTACACGATGTCTGGCTGAGCTATATCTACAGCACCGACACGAAAATAATCGTTGAAACGGTTCTTACTTGTCAGACGCTCTGAGCCGGCGATCGCGGTTGACGTGCCTTCGCGAACGCGAGCATAACCTCGAGGGTCGCCGGGAATCGTTGGCTCTTCGAAGAACAAGAGACGGTACGGCTCCAACAGTCGTGCGACCTCCAGAGCCGCCGTTGGATTAAATATCCCGTGCGGGTCATCCATTAGCTCGATATCGTTACCCAACGCCAATCTCAGTGCATCGTACCGTTCGTCTATTGTTCGAAGTTGTTGGTGTGAAATTCTAGGCCCCGCGGATTCGAACATCGTAATACTCGATTTGATCGCGTTGAATCCCTCGGCAACCATCCTCTGAGCATCGGCCACCATAGATTGAGTGTCCCGTCCGCTGAAGTGAGAGTAGACCGGGATCTTTGATGATCGGGTCCCACCTAATAATGCACAGACGGGTGTATCAAGCGCCTTTCCTTTGAGATCCCAGAGTGCCTGGTCAATCCCACTGATGGCACTGGTGAAAATGATGCCACCGGTACGGTAGCCGGTTTTGCCTCCGTTAAAAAGATCCTGGTATATATCCTCGATTGCGAACGGATCCCGCCCTAATATAAACGGCTTCAACTCCTCGACCATCTTCGCTACAACCAGTTCTTTGTGGCTGTACGTCGCTTCTCCAACTCCGCTCAATCCCTCATCAGTGTGAACCCAAACGTGCGTCCATTTCCGTCCGCAGTCTGATTGCACCAACTGGACTGTTACATCGGTGATTTTCATATCGGTATGCTGTCGCTTTTGCCTTTGGTCTCTACTGGTCAGCCGCGAACCTCTCAATCGCTCACAGAGGGGAGGATGTCTCTCAGAGCGATTGAGAGGTTCGCGTAGGAACGGACTCGTCACCCGTTCCCACGCTGTTCAATCGAGCTTGGGTTACCGCGCCGGAACCAGCAACTCGTACGAGTTTTCTGGACTTTGTGGAGATTGTCGTAGAGGCCAGTCCTTGATGGCATTCGGGTTGTAGACGTTGAGGAACGGCCCTGTTGTCACTCCCGTACCTACCATCTGCTCGAACATGTAGTCCCCTAGCTCTTTGTTGATTGCAATACGCTTGGAGGTATCAAACTCTGTTTCCAGTGCCTGAATTGTTTCGAGGATTTTTGGCAGTTCCATCTGGCAACCGAAACCTCCTCTTGTGAGGCTCGTTTCTTCTTCACCACGTGGCTCGTCATACGGTATCCATAGGTCTGAAACGCAAGTCATGATCGTCGGAACAGAGTTTGACCTGCCGACAAATGTGGGTCTGACCAAACCGTAGTTGACCTTCAACACCTCGGTCTTTACTCCGATGTCGGACCAGAATCCGGCTACAGCATCTGCTGAGTCCTGATAGGTGGCATTGCCCGCAAACCCGTAGATCTGCGTCGAGAACCTGATGCCATCTTCGTTTTCTGGATACCCTGCCCTGTCGAGGAACTCTCGTGCCTTGGTTGGGTCGTAGGCGATTTCCCACCTTGACTCCCAGTTAGGATCATCAGGCGAGAACATACCGATGTAGTACGGTCGAACTAAACCGGCAAACAGTGACTCGGCAACCAACTCCCGATCGATCGCCATTGACAGGGCCTGCCTCACGAGGCGTGCCTGTTCCATGTCATCCATGCCCTCTGGATTGTTATTGTCATCCGGACTGAACGGGTTCCCAATCCACGGGTTTTCGCGCACCATGGTCGGGCGGTCGAGTGGCTCACCCGTCTTGGCGTTGTTTTCTTCCCAGTAGTTACCGGCAAACTTGAGACCGACGTTCCACTGAGTGCCAGTCGTTACGGACTTGAATCCGCCAGCTACAAGATCAGCAACATCACGCAACTGCATTGCAATTGCCATGTCGGCCTCGCCGGTTTCCATCATGGCCCGCTGGGTAGCGGTCTCAGGAACGGCGATAAAACGGAGTCTTTGAATCAGGGGCGTGCTATCCCAGTGACTCGCGACTGCCTGCAACTCTACCCGTTCGGCCTCCAACCATTCCACTACTTCGAATGGGCCGGTACCGATCGGATTTTCACGCATCCAGTCTTCACCGTTCTCATCGAACGCTTTCTTGGAGAACACACCGAACGAGTCTCCCGCTAGATTGAACAGTCGATCGTCCCACCTACTGTCATAACGTGTGAACGGCAGGAACAATGTCCGGTCGTCTATTGCTGACGCCTCGCCGAGAAATGCGGCAAGGTCGCCTGATTGACCATGAATGCTCGTCGGATTTGTCGTGCCATTAGTGTCGTTGGCGCTCCATGCAATATCACCCGCGGTGAGCTCGCCCCAGCCTTTTTGGAACTGCACTCCTGACCGGATCGTTACGGTTGCACTTGAGAAGTCGGATGCGATCGACCAATCGGTAGCGAGCCACGGACCCACAAGTTCATCACCCTTAGGCCTGAACAGTTGTTCTGTCACTCCCCAGTACATCATGAGTTCTGGTGTCCCCGACCGGTTAATTCCAGGACCGGGTGGTATGGCTCCTCGGCGAGGAATCACGACGATTGTGCCCGATGATGTTTTGGGCTTAGGTAGATTAATTTTTTCTGGGATCGCTGTCGCCAGAGCGGCCAATGGTGTCGGGGTCACTTCGACCTCCACCACTTTTTCGACAACGACTGTTTCCACAATCGTGTCACCCTTGACTTCTTTCTCAACGATTACGGTCTCGATCTTCGTGACTACATCAGGCTCGCTGCTGCCACCACAAGCAACTACGCCAAATAGTGCCACCAAACTGACAGCCATAAGAAAATTGCGAATTCGTCTCGAACTCATCGCAGCTATCCTCCCTCATTCTTGACGCAGGTACGAACCCAACTGGATCGATGAACATCAAGATGGTTTGAGGCGAGAGCCTATCACTCGATTATTACTATTTTCACTTGTGATTACATGCTTTTCTCGGATATATATAAGTCTTGGTATATATTGTTCGATGAACGAAACAATTGTGCGTAGAGAGGTCATTAGATGTCGTTTTACCTCTAGCGCTGGAGCACCGTTGGTCAGTACCGGCATCAACTCAAAGCGCGAGAAGATTGCGCGTTCTCAACTTGTACAGGTGAATAACAATGACAACAGAGACAGAGATTCTTTATTCGTTAATAGGTCGGCGCATAGCCGAACTCAGAAAGCACAAAGGCCTGACTCAGGCAGGGTTGGCTTCAAGGCTCTCTCGCAAGAGATCTCAGGTGTGGATGTCGACCGTGGAATCTGGACACCGCAGCGTAAATGCCAACGATCTTTTCGAGATTGCTTCGATACTTGAGGCAACAGTGGGTGACTTGTACAGCACTCTTTCCCAAACACCCAGTTCATCGCTTAAATCTTTACGTGACACCGTCAGTGAACTTGATTCGCGTCTGCCCATTGAAATGCCAGTTTATTTGCAACGCAACCTTGGTGAGAAAAATCCAACCCCGGTGGACTATCAGTACATGTGCAAACTACCTGAAGGATCGGTATTCAACACCGATCATGCAGTTTCTCAGGGTGGCAACTTGAGTGCGATGGTTGTTGAACGGTATTACGACTCGCCAAAAGTAGAACCGACAGACCTATTGACCTACAGTGATATCCTGACACCACAATCAGATCCCGACGGGCGAGTCACTGACCGTATCCTGGTGAGACTCAAGGAACCATTCGTCGGCATGGATGTGCATCCATGCCTGATCAATCCATCGGGTGACGCTGAGATGACTCTTTCTGGACACCAGAAGACGGTGTTCCCCGCGGGTACATATGAAATCTTGGGTGTTCTGGTCTTACGTCGCACTCTATACAGGACATCGACCATGCGGACGTGGATTCAGCGACAATTTGGGATCGTCAAAGATGAGCGTCTGGTGGAATGACAAGTAAAGGTTCCCTCAAAAACTCAGAACTCATTACGAAAACAGACTGAACCACCTCGGAAAAGTTGGAGAACACCAGATCAACATACAGGGATGGAGAGATGAGGAGATCAAGCAGGTACCCCGCGGAGCAACTCCCGCATCAAGGCTGTAAACAACGTTCGTGGGAGGTACACCTAGCAGTCTTCGTCTCGAATTTCACCTGAACGGAAGGTGAAAGTTGGACTCCAAGTCTCCGTCGCTCCGATCCCACATCCACCCTATTCGAACGACATCGCCAGAAGAAAACGATGGAAGTCTAACCGGCCAACCATCACAACCTTCGTTAAAAGAAAGAGTCCGCTCTCGGGGCTGAGAGCGGACTCTTGATTAGCAGACGTGAGGACCTGGCCAGAATCTGGATCGGGGTAGAAATCCAGATCGGTCCTCAAATCTAACTGGCACTATTTAAGGTCCATGATGGCATCAAGTCGGGACGGGAGAGTTCGCTCGATATTCAACGTTGCGCCGTCTGGCGGGCTCAAAGTGAGCGAGAACTTGTCGTTCTTATCGAGAATCGTGCCTGTCGAAAGAATTCCGCTTGCACCGTTGGTATCCACTGTCCAGAAACTGGTCGCAGAGCTCGAAGTGATCAACTCTGTGGTGTCACGAACGAGCAGCCACACACTGATTTCAGCTTTCTCGCCGTCTTCGAGGAGATTGTCTGAGTTGTCGTTCCCAAGCCAGTCAATGCTCCACGGGACATCACTCATGAACTGGTTCTGATCGCTGTACGAGACAACGGCCTTGTACTCGGCACCGCTGGAGATATCAGGATCAGTACCCGAGCCGTCAGATGTGTACGGGGGAGTCAGGTCGACCGGCTCGCCATTGACAGCACTGGAAACAATGAACGACACCTTGTAGATGGTGTCTGTACCGCCACGGTCTGCCTTGTAAGCGACAACGGAACCACGCGGCTCAAGCGAACTCTTTGTTTCCTGAATTCCGGCGAAGATGGTCTCTTTGGACTTCTCCGAGGCGAATATTCCGGTCGAGAGCACGGTGAATGCAAACACCGATGCAACAACGACGAATGCAATCAATATGATCGCCGTCTCTAACCCGGTAATGCCGCGTTGCGACGATTCTCGGGAGATTGTCCTAAACATGTAGTCGGGCTCCTCAACCAGTCCCGGGTAGTTCTCATCGATACGTCCAGGGCGGCGTGATATTCATCAGGCCAATCAACCGTTCTTCAGTCCGGTGCGCAGGCCTTGTATCTATAGTTATCACCTACCCGAACCACCTAACGAGCCCCTCGGAATCTCTCGAACGCACCGATGGGTTCACTCCCAGTGTGGGTAGTCACGCGACCGCGCCTGGCGGGCAGCCCGCGGAGCGACGTGCAGTTGAGATTGGGGCACACCGTTCCAGTACCATCGAGTTCACCCGTTCCGGTCGAAAATTGAGCCACTCAACGAGGCAACAGGCATTCGCACACACGGAATCTAACGGCAGTCAGCACACCTACCAGCCGGGTTCAATTTCACAGCGAAGTTGAAGAATTCTCAGGGCGTCTCGGTGCTTCACTGCCTGCTCACGACCGCACAGCGTCACAATGCCTTTGCCCGTGTTGTGTGCTTCGAGCATGATCAACGATGCGTCTGCCACCGAAAGCTCCGGTACGGTTTTCAGCAACGCCCAGACGACGTAGTCCATCGAATGATGGCTATCGTCGAACAAAACCACCGCCCAGCGATCTTGCCTTCTGGCTCGCGTTTGGTGCGATTCGACTGGAGTGGGAATCTGATCTGCTTCAGTATTCGCACATCGGGTTCTACCGAGGGGTGTCGCACCATACTTATCGCCCTTGACACCACTCCTCAACGGGGACAGTCTTCTTCGGCGATTGTTTTCCTTCACCATGATTTTCACTCGATGCGAGGTTTCTTCATAAATGCGAATTACCGACATCAAGCCGTTCCCGGTATGGGTTGGCACACGAAACCAAATGCTGGTCAAAGTGGAAACTGATGAAGGCATCTACGGTTGGGGAGAGTCAGGGCTTTCGAGCAGGGAGATCGGTGTCAAGGGTATCGTTGAACACTACAGGGAGTTCTTGATCGGGCGTGACCCGATGCAACGCGGTGCTCTGTGGCAGGAAATGTATCGTAGCCAGTACTTCGAGGGCGGTCGAACATTAACGGCAGCGATCTCGGCTATCGATATTGCCCTCTACGACATCGTCGGTAAAAAACTCGGCGTGCCCGTCTACGAACTCCTCGGTGGCAAGCATCGCAACTGGGTACCGACATTTGCGACGGGCGGGGGTAATTCGCCAGAAGAAATGATCGATGTCGCCCAGCGAATGACCGCTGAAGGATTCGACTGCTTCCGCCTGCACCGTTCGTATCAGCCAGAGGCCGCAGGCACTTACGAACCACGCGAAGCAATCGCCCTTTCAGCCGAGGGGCTTATCAAGGCCCGCGAGGTGCTTGGGATGCGACCGGTGATCGGTTACGACTTTCATCACCGCCTCTCAGTAGCCGAGGCCGCATCGTTCTGCCAGATGATGCCGTCTCACACACTCGACTTCCTCGAAGAGCCGATTCGTGATGAGACGCCTGAGGCATACGAAACACTACGAACGATGACTCCAATGCCCTTCGCCCTCGGGGAGGAGTTCGCATCGAAGTGGCAGTTCCTCCCATACATCGAAAAAGGCCTTGCCAACTACATCCGTATCGATATCTGCAACGTCGGCGGAATAACCGAGGCAATGAAGGTCGTCGGATGGTCGGAAGCGCACTACATCGATCTCATGCCACACAACCCTCTCGGCCCAATCTGCGTGGCTGCCACATCGCACATGGCGATGGCAGCAGCCAACTTCTCATGGCTTGAGATCCGTGAGTCGGCGGGCGAAGACAATGGTTTCTACTCGAAGGAAGTATTCCCGGTTCAGCCGGAAATTGTGCCTGGCCGAGTGACCGTGCTCGACAAGCCCGGACTCGGGGTCGAAGTCGATGAGGCATCTCTCACGGAGCCATTCCGATTCTCGGAGATGCCTCATTTGAAGCGCAACGATGGATCACACACCAATTGGTAGCTCGTACAAGTGGTTTCTGTTCTTTCCAGAAACGGATGAGCATGCAACAAACGAACCAATAGCGACGCCAGAGACGACCGGAGCAACGAAGCAAAATGAAAATCACAGACGTAAAGCCATTCGCAGTGTGGGTCGGTCACCGCAACCAGATGCTGGTGAAAATCGAAACAGACGAGGGCATCTACGGCTGGGGCGAGTCGGGATTCTCTGGCCGTGAACTTGGCGTAAAAGGAATCATCGAGCACTATCGAGAGTTCCTGATCGGTCGCGATCCAATGAAGCGGGGCGCACTCTGGCAAGAGATGTACCGTAGCCAGTACTTCGAAGGTGGGCGAACCCTCACAGCCGCTATTTCTGCCCTCGATATCGCGCTGTACGACATCGTCGGTAAAAAACTGGGTGTACCGGTTTACGAACTGCTCGGTGGCAAACACCGCAATTCAGTCCCGGTCTTCGCCACTACTTCACGGCCTTATGGTCAGGAGATGATCGATCAAGCGAAAGAGTTCATGGCGCGCGGCATAAACGCATTTCGTCTTTCATACGACCAGATGGATATCCAGAGCGGTGGATTATTCGAGCCACGTGAGTCGATTGCCAACTCTGCTGAATGGCTGATCAAAGCACGTGAGCAACTTGGGAATCAGGCGATTCTCGGGGTTGACTATCACCATCGGCTATCACCGGCTGAAACTGCCTCTTTTTGTCAGATGATGCCAACACACACACTGGACTTTCTCGAAGAGCCGATTCGTGACGAGTCGCCCGAAGCGTACGAAGCCCTGCGAAAACTGACGGACGTTCCTTTCGCAATCGGTGAAGAGTTCGCGTCCAAATGGCAGTTCTTACCCTACATCGAGCGCGGCATCACTCAGTACGTGCGAGTAGATATCTGTAACGTCGGTGGATTTACCGAGTCGATGAAGGTTGCCGGGTGGGCAGAGGCTCACTACATCGATCTCATGCCACACAATCCACTCGGCCCGATCTGCACGGCTGCCTCGGTTCATCTGGGGGCAGCGGCTCCGAACTTTGCGTGGCTTGAAGTGAATATGGAAAGGGCAGAAAACCCCGACCTCGAAATATTCCCTGAGCAAGTCCTGTTTGAAGGAAACGGCTACAGGGTTCCCGACAAGCCGGGCCTGGGCGTTGACGTAGATGAAAGTAAGTTGACCACGCCGTTTGCGTTCTGGGAAGCGCCACATCCACACCGTGCCGACGGATCGCATACGAACTGGTAAATTACACATACTTTTCTCCTGATGGCTCCTGGCGGGAGCCATCGACGAAGGTCAGACGTGTCCTGAGTAGGTCGACGGGTTGAGGGTGTGACCGGCTGACAAAATCAACTTCCAGATCGCAAACTTGGCAAGTGATCTCGGACAACCGCGGGTCGGCGACTGTTACATTTGGTTGAATCAGGATAGCCCCCAGGAACGACAACGAGCGGAAGGTGCAGAAACGGCAATGACGGTAACTATCGATCTGACTGGAAAACGCGGGGTAGTCTTCGGGGTTGCAAATCAACGCAGCATTGCATGGGCAATATCAGAGCGACTTGCAGAGGCTGGCGCGGAACTTGCATTCACCTACCTCAATGAACGCCTGAAGCAGCCCGTCGAAAAGGCAACTGCGGCTCTCGGAAGTCCGTTGTTGCTTGAGTGCGACGCTACCGATGATGCTCAAGTTCAGGCAGTCTACGACCGGGTCAAAAACGAGTGGGGCGAGATCGATTTTGTCGTCCACTGTATCGCGTACGCAGAGCGAAACGACCTCGGTGGCGATTTTTCCGACACGAACCTTCAAGGGTTCCGAACCGCCCTCGAAACGAGTGCGTACACGCTAATGCCAGTCGTTGGCAAAGCGGCACCTTTATTTGGTGAGTCTGGTGGATCTGTCATCACGCTCACATTCGACGCTTCGCAGCGTGTCTACCCCGGATACAACATCATGGGCACGGCAAAGGCGGCACTCGAAAACGAGGCGCGCCAGCTTGCGGTCGAGTTCGGACCCAGAAATATTCGTGTCAATGCAATCTCAGCGGGACCACTCCCAACCCTCGCTGCGCGCAGTATCCCTGGATTCCGTGACATGACCCGGGCACACCGTGAACGTTCGCCGCTCGGACGCAATATCAACCACAAGGAAGTTGCCGACACCGCGTTGTTCTTGCTCAGCGATATGTCGTCCGGCATCACCGGGGCGATCATCCCGGTCGACGCTGGCTACGGCATCATTGCGCTCTAAGTCCCACTCGAAAATGACTCCCAGCACAGACGGCCTGGCTATCGGGCTATCCGCAACCAGAACCCTTCTGGTTGACGAATCCAATGCCTACAGTCCGACTGGTAAAAAAGAACACTCGGTGCTAGCCAGTCCGGCGATGATCATGGAGATGGAACTGGCGTGTGTCGCTGCCGTGCGCGGTTTTGTAGAAGCCTCAGCCGGATTCCACGTCGATGTCAAACATATCGCCCCGGCGCCGGTTGGTGAGACCGTGGAAACGACGGCAACGCTGATCAGAATCGACGGCCTTAGGCTGCGTTTCAGGGTTGAGACGAAATTCGGCGAAACCCTCATCGGGGTTGGAATCCACCGACGGGCGATCGTCCAGAAATAACCTTCGTCGAGCCTAGAGCCACTCTGCAGTACAGCCGGTGCCATTTGAACCAGGGGCGCAAAAGTAGCCGAATATGTTCGACAACCAGAGCCCGCATGACCGCAGCGCAAGATTCCCCGTTGCCGGCAAGATTCTCTCCGTACTAATTCGCTATCGGCGAACAGGGTCCGTCGTCGACGTGTTGCAGCTCAAACGCGGCAGCCAGTAGCGCCACTCGCACAAACTCGTACAAAAATATCTGGCAGATGAATTACCGGTTCCGTGTACGGTGGTCTTAGTCGCACGCGCACGCAATGGCTCATGTCGAGTCATTCACCCAGAGAGATTCTGTTTTTAGTTGTGAGCAGCAGCCAGCAACACAAAACCAATCGCACCCCTACTACGGATGGTGAAGCCACCTCTGAAAGTGCGGTTGATGTTAACCCCACTCCTGTCTCTCAAGTGGACGATCTCACATCCTCAGACCCCGGGCGAACTCCTCGGAACTCGCTAACAGTTGCCGATCTCGCGGCGCTGGGCGCGTCGAACACATCGACGAGTGTGTTTCAGCGGAACGCAGTGCGGACACTCCGTGCTGAACTCGGCGTAGATAGCGTCCTGATTATCGATTACATCGACGCGTTCGGCGGCAAAATCGTGCGGGCGGTATCAGGCATCGAGTCGGTCGAACCCGACTCTGAACTATGGCTTCCCAATTGGTTGTCGCCTGTCGATGTGAACTCACCGATCAAGCTGGTTGATGTCGATCCATCGCAATTCACATCGATCTCGGCTCTCGGCGTAGGATCGGAATATCGTTCTGCCCTTGCGCTTGCCATACCGGGGATCACCGGCGCCGTAGGAATGATCGTCGCGCTTTCACGGCGGTCGATCGAATTTGACGCCTCACATATCGACAAGGCGAAAATAATCGTCAGTCTGTTGAGTCTCTCGGCCTCTCGCTCGAACGCGGTCGCCATTGCTGAAAGAGATGAATCTCAATTGGCGGCATCGAGGCTGATAACTCGCTCAAATGCAATCGTGGCGTCTGAGGAAAATGACACTGGAAACCCTGAGTCACTACTGATCAATATCTCAAATTATCTACAGCCATTTTTCGAGTTCGACGTAATAGCTATTCGGGTTCTGGTCGGTGGCGAGTTCACGACCCGCGATGTGTTGAGTCTCGACCCACACGCTGACTATTCAATACCCGCTTCGGGCTCCGGCCTTGACGCCGCCACAGGTGCCTACTCGATCGAATCCCGAGCTTCGGATCTCGCGATGGCGATAACGAACAGTCCACGGATCCACGAGCCTGCGAACAGAAATACACCTGAACCGGCATGGAAAGCGGCTGGCATCAAGTCGGTTCTGGCGATCCCGGTGATCGGCACCACGGGAACAGTTGTTGTTCTTGGATCTAAAAGAACTACCACCTACACGCCTGAAGCGGTTACGGCTGCCAACCGGTTTATTCCTGCGATCACGGCCGCTCTTGGGGGTAGTATTCACGACTCACTCAAAGCCGTTTCGCGGCAGAAGCGGGTGTCGAAAACTCCGGACTACATCGAATCGATTGCGTCAGCAAACGAACTCGTATCGGCATGTGGCGTGATTGCAACCCAGATTGCGAATCGTACCGGTGCATCACGCGTGCAGATCGGCTTTTTGGATGAAGAGACTGGTCGTTCCTATCTGGGATTCGATACAGAGCCTGTAGATGGTTACATCGATCACGGATCGATAGCCCCGGATGAGATCGAACATCTGACCGAGGCCGAAACCGATCAAGCTGACGGTCAGCAATTCTTGAGTATTCGAACTGCACTGATAGTTTCGGAGCGAACTATCGGATTTGTCGAAGCGACCAGCGGCCAGTCGGGGTTTGATGCCCACGACATCGCTCAGATCAAAGAGATTACGGCCGCCTGTTCACAGGTCGTGGCAACACTGAAGCAACTTGAACAGGCACAGTCGACACTGATCAAGCTAGATATGCTGCGGCGTGTCACAGAGCAAATTCGCTCTGATAGCGCCGACAATCCCATCAGCAGCCCCCGTATTGCTTCCCTCATCCGTAACCTGTTCGAAGCCGACTGGATCTACTTCGGCAGCGTCGATCACGAGAACGATCACTCGACGACCGAAATCACCGACGGACTCGATGTTCCAGAACTCGCGCCCGGGGTACGCGTCTCACGGCGATCACTCCTGATTCCATCAACCCTTACCGTGTCCAGTCCTGTCATAATCGACCTCGAATCGGCAGCACCGGGACAAAGAGCGGCAGGAAGATGGATGTACCGGGCTGGATTACGCTCCGCAGTCTGTGCGCCACTCCGTCTCAACGGGGTGGTATCGACTGTCTTCATGTGTGCTTCTCGAAAACCGATGGGTTTCGGCAATTTAGAAAAGAAGATGGCGGCGGCGATAACGTCAGAACTCGAAATTGCGATAGAACGAACTCAGAAATCGCCGGTACAGCCTCACGCCAGTAAAGGCTCGGTTGAGACCGCTCTGAAACAACCCGTATCGAATCTGGAAACAATTCTCAACCGAGCATCTGTTCTGGTCATGACCGTCGATCGGGATGGAATAGTAACTGAAGTCGCTGGTCGAGGAATCGAGGGTTTGAAGCTTGTGCCAGAGCGCCTTCTGGGTCGTGATTTCATCGCGTACTCACGAAAAATCGATGGCCTCGAGGAATCTCTTTCACAGGCATTGAATGGTAGCTCGAGTCGGATCGAGATCGAGATATTTGGGACGATTCTCGATGCACAGATGGAGCCGAACCTTGATGAAAGCGGCGAGGCAGTATCCGTCACCATCATCGTTTCTGATGTTACCGACCGCGTCATCGCAGCACGTACCGAGTCTGCTCTTCAAAGAATAAAAGAGGAGAAAGACCGCGCCAACAAGTTCATAGTTTCACTCTCTCACGAGATGAAATCACCTCTAACCACAGTGGTGGCCCTCGCTGATCTTCTTGGATTGAACGACAGAGGCAATCTCCACCCTGACCAGATCGAACGAATTAACGTCGTTCAGCAGAACGCTGATCGCCTGACGCTGCTCGTGAACGACTTCCTCAATATCTCCAAGATGCAAGCAGGTACGTTCGAAAGTAAACCTTCGAAGTTCCAGATCGCCGAACTCGCCCGCGATCTCGAGACTTCTTTCGAACCCATCGCCACCGTGCACGATCAACTGATAACGGTGACAGTACCAGACGAACACCAGTTCGCCACAGCTGATCGCGAACTGCTACGTCAGGCGATAATGAACTTACTCACAAATGCCAGCAAATACTCGCCGCCAAAAACGAACGTTTCGCTCGACATCTGGGTAGATGAGCGCGATCTGCGCATCACTGTTACGGATGAAGGTTCAGGAATCCCCCATGGTGAACGTGACAGTGTGTTCGAGCCATACAGTCAACTCAGCAATCACGACATACAGGGGACTGGAATGGGGCTCGCAATCGTTCAGCAGATCGTCGAACTGCATCACGGAAAAGTATGGGTCGAAGACGGTGTCGGCGGCGGGACATCGTTCGCCATATGGCTACCTGAAGCGGTCTCCGGTGGCACGTAGCACAAATGAATCCGTCTAGTCGGGGCCACCTGTGGGATCCGATTGAGGCGTGCCAGTCCGAAATTCAAGCAACACTCGAACAATATCCTCGCGAGTGACAATTCCGATGACGAAATCGTTGTCCATCACGACCAACTGATTAACCCTGTTTTGATCCATCGATCGAAGTGCTTCTTTGACCGAATCAGACTTCGAAATGACTCGCAGACTGTCCGGGTTCATCAACTCGCCAACTGAAACCGAGCCCTTGCGCTCAAGAGGCACTCGATCGAGATCCTGACGAACGACGAAACCGATCAACTCACCCTGCCTGGCGACCGGCATCGATGTGAGGGGATTTGCAGGAAGCCCTTGGTGGGTGATCTGCTCTACCGACCAACTGCTTTCTATCATGGGTGGCATCGGGCGGGTGGCCGTGCCTACTTCAAATCTAAGTGTGTCCATCGACTCGACTGCTCCGATGGGCTGCGTCGGGCGTTGTGCGTTCATTTCGCCACGCGCCGACGACATCAGGAACCAACCGATGAGCGCGATCCAGATTCCTCCAACGATATCGCCGTTGATGATCTGGTAAGCCCCCCAACCGATCAGAGCGTAGAAAACGACTCGGCCAACCAGATAGGCGACTCGCGTTGCTCGCTCGGTATCGCCCGTGAAACTCCACACTGCCGAACGGAGCACTCGCCCACCATCCATTGGATACCCCGGCAACATGTTGAATCCGGCGACGAGGATGTTCATCCATCCCGTAAAGAAAATAATACCGTGATACAGCTTTACCTGATCTGCATACACCGGACCAAAGTTGAACCACCACGCGATCAGGACGACACCGATAATCAGCGATACCGCAGGACCGGCAAACGCGATCAAGAACTCGTTACGTGGCCGAGTCGCATTGCCCTGAATTTTCGATACACCGCCGAACAGCAGCAACGTGATGCCACGGACTTTCAAACCCTGAGACAGCGCCACAAAAGAGTGCCCAAGCTCGTGAGCCAGCACTGATGCGAACAGCAGCAAAGTCGTGATTATGCCCGCAAGCCAGTATTGAAAAGTCGACCATGATCCGAAAAACGATGGGTAAGCAGTCGTAGCCAGTGACCATGTGATGATGGCAACAGCTATCAGCCAGGTCGCATTGATATCGACCGGAATTCCTAAAACCGTAAACAGCTTTATTGAACCACGCAACAGTTCAGAGACTTTCTAGCTCGGTCGTACTACGCCAAATACCTGAGTCGTAACCCTATACGTGTGGGTGGGCAGGGAATGCCTCTATTTCAATAGAGTTACGAGGAATAAGCACAAATTGGCTCCATGTGAACGGCAGTATCCCCGTGTCGGATTATCATGCACTCGCCGTACTCAATGCCACATATGCCCTACATGGTGCAAATACCCCCAACACAGATCAGCCTTGGACTAACCCCATGAAATCCATCAAACAGCCATTCTATGGATGGTGGATCGTTGGGGCAGGTGGAATTGTCCAATGGTACACATCAGCGGTGTTCTGGCGGGGCTTCCAGGCATTCGTCCCACATATTCTGGGCACATTCGGTTGGAGCAGCGCAGCAACCGGTGCCGCAATATCGCTGCAACGTAGCGAAAGCGGGATGATCTCTCCGTTCGTAGGTGTGCTTCTGGACAGGTACGGACCTCGAAGAGTGATGGCGTTTGGCGTGTTCGTCACCGGTGCTGGATTCATTTTCATGAGCCAGATGCAAACCCTGTGGCATTTCTATGTCGCCATAGCGCTCCTCACTCTCGGCATGTCGTTCGGCACCTTCATCGTATTCGTGGTCACCGTTGCCAACTGGTTTGTTCGCAAGCGAGCGAGGGCGCTTGCCACCCTCATGTCGTTTTCTGCTATTGGCGGGTTAACGCTACCGCTTCTGGTCGCGTCGATCGAAACCTTCGGTTGGCGCGAAATGCTGATGGCGACCGGAATCGGATTCTGGATTATCGGATTCCCGGCAACACTGGTGATGAGACGGCGGCCAGAAGATCATGGGATGCTCCCGGACGGAGATGTCGTCGGGGTCGAAAAAACCACGGGCAAACCGGGTCGTATGGCTTTTGTGAAAGAACACGCCATCACCATGCGTCAGGCAATCAAGCTACGCTTTTTCTGGCAACTGGCAATTGTTACAAGCCTGGGTCAACTGGTCAGTTCCACGAACCTGTTCCATTTTGCGGCTTTGTTGGAATACGGCATGACAACCGCTCTGGCAGCATCCGCGGCTGGGGCAGTTGCAATCGGTGATCTTGCCGGACGAGCAGGAATTGCCGTTCTCGGCGACCGGTTCGATAAGCGCAAGATGTTGACTCTTGCCATGCTCATGCAAACGATAGGAGTTGCCGGTCTCGCCGGCATCAACGCGAATGTTCTCGGCGTCAATCTGGGATTATGGCCACTGCCGTTATTCGTAATTTTCTTTGGGCTCGGGTTTGGATCGTCGATCCCGCTTCGTTTATCGATACTCGGCGACTATTTCGGCAGAAAAAGCTACGGATCGATTGTCGGGCTCACAAGTTCAGTCAACGCACTGTTCGGCGCCGCAGGACCGGCGTTGGTAGGGTTGATCCATGATATCGAGGGTAGTTACCGGCTCGGCTTCACCGCGCTCGCCATCATGTTGATCATCTCGATACCACTGGCGATAAGCCTCGAACCCGCAGGGCGTGTGGCTGCCAAGGCAAGGCAAATCGCACGACGCAGCTATCGTGAAAGAAATCGGTTCGAGTCTCCGGGGCAGACGGACTGACTCGAATTATTCCAGCGGTTAATACTCGTGCTCTATCGCCTCGCCCCGCTAACTCTCTTCGCGAAGAAAGTCCCGTCTGGTCTGCTCGTAAGCGCCACCACCGCAACTTCGCCTACGTCAGGCTTGCGGCCTATGAACCTAGTCTCATCGTTAACTGTGAACACTCGACCGTTGATAACCCATCTGTCGCCGCTTATGGCTTCGATCACACCCGAGACAGTTAGCTCGACCACGCGGGATTTCAGATCATCTTCAACGTCCCTGGGTTTTTGATCGATTTTTATCTGGAAATTGATCGACATTATTATTCCCTGATCCGAATCCAGTGAATCTCGGTTAAATAGAACTTCCGGCACAAGAGCCCTGATAGTTTCGTCCTGTTCATTCACCTTGTTGATCAATTCAATGACCGGCTTGAGTGTTTGTATACGGCGGCCATTGAGTTGAATAATCGAATTTGGACCAACCCAGAGATCAAAGATTTCACCGCTCGTCAACTCGATCACTACAAACCTGAAGTTATCTGAAATATCTACGAGCGTTCCGCGTGACTGTATGAAATCGTCGGAAACCACTGATAGCTTTTCGATAATTCCGGTTTTCAACACATAGAAAACGAAGTCGACTCGATCTCCACGCTCGACCTTGAGAAGTGAACGAATTGGCAGTCCATCTTTCACAAAGTTGTCACCAAGCGGCATTTTTGGCATTTTCAGCTCGATAATCTTCGTCTCAGATGACTTGCCCGACAGGATGGTAAGTTCCCCTTCGATGACATTCACACGGGTGATGATCCCGGATGCACGGCCTACTTTGGGTGATTCGATCGAAACAATCGTCGCCACGTTGTAAAACGCGCCACCTCGACCAGTGACCGAGTACACACCGTTTACGATATTCATTCCTGCGACCACGGCACTGAACTTCACCCGCCTACTGTCCAAAATTACCCATGTGTCGTCCGTGATTAGCACATTCAGTGATTGGCCATTATCTCCCGTCACCTGGATTCGGGCGGGCTCACGACCAATGCCGGTGACCGTCCCGGAGAATTTCACATTCGAACGCGCAACCACTATCAGTCGCGTTAGCTCGTCTGATTCAGAATTCGGTCGCGTGGCATCTACCACCAGATCGCCGACCTTTACATTCTCGAACGTCGATTGGCGACCGTTCCGAACAACAGGGACATCGTCGCCGACGTTCAGGCGAATTAGTGCGCCGTCAGTTGGTCGAATCGTGATGGTTGAATCGTCCATATCGATCGACTCGACAATTCCAGAAATGTGATCTTCTTCCATGGGAGCCGACATTCGGGCACGAATCGCTATCGCCCGCAGGGGTACATCCGACCGACTGATATCAGAAATCGATCCAACTGTGGAAGATTCAAACTGAATGTCGACTGCCTGTCCGGCACCTAAAGCACCGATCCCAGACGAACGACCATCGAGGGTTATCTCAGTTTCACGGGTAACTTTGGCGGCAACTCTGACATCTTGCTTTTCGTTGACAGCGATAACAATACCCAGCGCATCTTTTAGTGATTCATCGACTTCGACCAGCGTAATCACACCGTTGAACGCCCGAATCGACTCTAGCTCCAAAATCGCCTCTAGCTCTTCAACAAGCCGTGGCGGTCGAACCTTAATCGATACTGCCGTTCGCACGTCACCGTCAATCGAATACTTCACATCGAGTTCACTGCCCGGATCGATCAACCGACGTACGTCACCCAACAGTTGCGGGTTCTCTGCATCATCAGAAATCTTGCTCAGGCGGTCTCGGGGGAGATCAACTGTCGTTTCATCCGGACTGTACACAAAGTTCACAGAATATGGATCCGCATCCTGTTCACCGTCTGGAACTATGGTGAATCTCACCAATCCGATCTCATCAACGAGCCCACCAGATATCCGCAACAATGGTCGAGTCTCACCGCGAGTCTGTGCGGCTGCCTCGTAGATAGTCTGAAGCTCTTTAAAACGGCGTTTTATCTCATCGAACTGTTTGACAGCTCGATCGAGAATGCTCTGCTCGGCACGGCCTGAGTCGATTACTCTCTTGATTGCACGAGCTGCATCATCAAGCGCAGACAGGTGCTTGTCACGTGCATCGATGGCAAGTTGCGCCAGTCGCCTTGCCTCTTCCTGATCGGCGGCATTGTCCTGTGCGGCTTGGATTCTCTCAACTGTTTTACGGGTCAACTCAAACCCAACGGCAGTCAAAACACCACTCGCCCTGTCCAGACGAGCAACCATCGTGATTCCATCACCGATCGCCGGTGCATCGATACCGGCGGGGATCAACACGTCGACGACACCACCACTTCGAGTCTGGATCGATAGTTTGTGGTCAGATGCGCTACTTACAACGCCGACTACGTGTTTGGTGATCGGTTGCAAATTGGCGACCCGAACCAGAGTCTTAATCGCCACAAGTTCATCGTCGGCATTTCGAGTTGCAGTAGAGACAACGCGGTCTCCCTCTGCAACTTCATCGACGTTAGCTTTGTTTGAACCGATCCTCAATTCGGAATCAGCGTCGAAGACAAGCGTGACAAGACCCGCATTCGAGGCAAGCACGATCACACTTGGTGGCCGTATTTCCACAGCAGTACCAAACACTGCCTCAATCTTGGATGGGTTGACCTCTGCGTTGGCCGTGTTGCCACCAATCGCGAATAGCAACGCCACAAGCGCCAATACAAACGCACTCGACGGGCGCAATGCATGGATAACGGGGATTTCAGGAAGCTTGAACATTGTATTGCTCGCCGGAGTCAGCTTGACCGCCTCCGACCGTTAAATTTTGCTTTGACCGCAGTTACGTATGTGTTACTTCTGTCTCCATCGACTCGTTGTCCGATTGCCTGGCGGAATAGCTCGATCATGGCGTCTCCTCCGGCGGGTCTGAGACTATCGCCAGCGACGAATTGATCGTGCTACCGTCCAGGTTGCTGGCCACAACATCCACAAAATTCGGCCCCGGATCTAACACCAGAGTCAGTTCAAATGAGCCATCAGCCTGAACTTCAACGATCACATCGTTGACACTGACGATTGCGTCGGTAGAAGTTATCCCGCGCAGCAGGACTGTATCGCTTCGAACGATTCCTTCTTCACCAACCCCCACGAAGTTAAGCGTCAGATTGAATGTCCCCGATCCAACCGTAGGAACCGGTGCAGGTGTAGGCGTAGGTGAAACGGTTGGAACCGGAGTGGCAGTCGGTAGGAGCGGTGTCGCAGTTGGAACCGGAGTGGCAGTCGGCGGAATTGGGGTGACCGTGGGAGTCACGGTCGGTGCAGGAGATATCGTCTCGGTCGGGGCCGGTGTCGGTGGCACAGGCGTGAAACGAGCGCGGCTCTCAACACATCCGGTTGCGGCGATCATTATGAATCCAAGTACGAGAAACAGCGGCTTATTCGCCAGCAGGCCTCGAACTGTACGTAATCTTGAATAGCCCTGCATCAGTCGGTTGCTACAGGTCGGTTATCAAGCGGTAACGCCAGAGTGAATGTTGTGTAGTGCTCACCCGGCGAAGCACCATTTGACTGCCGCGACTCGACCAGCAGTTCGCCGCCGCATCGCTCTGAAAGCGAACTGGCGATGAACAGACCTAGACCGGAACTCTGCTTCTCACTTCTCGCCGAAAGCTCGGGTGTCCATCCCCGATCGAACACGTGTGCCAGATGAGATTCGGCAATCCCAGAACCATCGTCCCACACTCGCACCAAAAACGAAGAGTCCGATCGTGTCAGCCTGATTTCTATATGGCCTTCAGCAAACTTCGTTGCATTGTCCACGAGGTTGGTAATCACATGGTCGAGAGCCGATCCATCGCCGTAAACAAGACCGAACTCACTCGGCTCGCACCACCACACGAGCTCCAGACCTCGTTCACGCGCAATCGGCGAGTATCGATCAGAAACATTACGAACAATGGCAGCGGCATCTACCGGCTCGATTATCGGGGCAGCGCTGCGGTCCTCCAGATCGACTAGAACGCGGACGTTCTCAATCATCAGCCGGAAATTCGGTGCTTGATTCTCAATCTCATCGAGAAGCTCTGCAATCATGTGTTGCGACACTTCGCCGGTCTCGTTCAGCAGCGCTCGCGCCTCACGCTGCTTGCCGAGGATCCGCCGTAGAGGACGCCCCATGTCGTGCGCGAAAGTATCGAAGTAGTCTTGCGTAACCTGGCTCCACGAGCGGTCGTCATTTGTCCCAGAGGTGGTTCTGGAAACGAGTTGCATCACAGTAAACGCAGCCAACGAGCCAACAATGAAAATACCGGCGCCGATATACGCGATCGGATCTATCCACCAGAGCGATCCGGGATTGATCAACTCGCCAATAATCGGCGACAGCAAGATAAGCGCCAGCCCCACAGAGGCTACGGTGACACTCACAATTTTTAATGAACGCCCGCTCAAACAGCCACGATCCTAGTTACTTAACAAGATTGCGTACTCCCGGCTTAATCTGTCGGGTTTACTAACCGGTATCCACGATTTCGCACGTTGATGATGAGCTCGTTTGCGCCAAACTCTCGAGATACGGCCCTGCCAAGTGAGACTTTAAGCTCTCGAATTCTAACTCGCAGCGATGCCCTCGAATCCTCACCATCTGAAAACCTCTCAAGTCGTGAGAACGGAACCAACTCACCTTCCGACCGATACATTGCCGATGCAAGCTCGTTCAGAATATCTAGCTTCATACCCTGAATCTCGCGAATCAGATCCCGTCGACCATTGTCGATCGCGTAGACCGCAGCGTTGTCGGCATCCAACTCGAACAGAGATCCAATTTTTATCGTTTCGGGTGCGCTCCCTATAAGTCGTCTCAGCCTGAGCACGACCTCTTCTGGGCTGGCAAGCTTGTCGATAAAATCTACCGACGCGCTTGCGCCGAGACTCGCACTCACCGCAGTATCTCGATACGGGCCCTGAGCGTACTGGGTGAACATCAGCACCGGCATTTTACTATCGTGTTCGACGATCTTCTTAAGGATCGACAATCCTTTGAATCGGTCCGTATCGTATTCACCGAACCGGACGTCGAGCAACACCGCAGACGGTCGCTCAGCCTGCAGCGCGAAAAGCGTGTGCGTCTCGTAGTCATCACCAGTCACATGCTCGCCATCTGGAGCGACGACGACTGGCCGGAAGCCGTCCGCTTCCAGTCGGCGCAGCACGGAGCGCATGAGATCTGACATGTGCTCATCGTCGACAACGAGTATCTTCTGACCGCCACCAATACTTCTTGAAGTCAAAATTATCCCCTGAGGTTGCCTGCCCACATCTCACAGCCATTATGCGTCAGTCGCTCGTGATGATCGACTGGATTCGACTCTATCATTCACCAGCCAATTGCTCTCTCATAAGCACAACGCTGTGAATGGGCAATATGTTCCATCTTCCTGACGATATCACTGCCATTTTGCGCTGAGATATCCGTCGAAATACGATAACTTGGCACTGCTAAACCGTTTCCGGGGTCGACTCGATCTTTAGGGAACGCTATGCTCCGTTGATCGCCCGTTTTCACCCCTCATGATCGAGAATTCCCTGCCTGTGACCGACCAGTTCGTCCACCTACATAATCACTCAGAGTACTCACTACTTGATGGGTTTAGCAGGTTGGATGACATGGTGAACAGGGCCGTGGAACTCGGGCAGCCTGCCATTGCGCTGACCGATCACGGCAACCTGCACGGTGCAATCGATTTTTATCAGTCGGCCAGAAAAGCCGGTATCAAGCCCATCATTGGTGTGGAGGGCTACGTCGCCGACGGACCGCGTGATGAGCGAAACCCGCAAAAGCGTTTCCCGTTTCACATGACTCTCCTGGTGCAAAACCGCATCGGCTATCAGAATCTCCTGAAGCTTGTTACCGCATCGCACCTCGAAGGCTTTTACTACCGCCCTCGCATGGATCGTGAAATTCTTGAGAAGTACTCAGAGGGGCTGATTGTACTTTCGGGCTGTCCCTCCGGAGAGATTGCTCGCCATATCAAGAACGGTGATATGGATGCAGTCCACGAAACTATCGAGTGGTATGGCAACGTATTCAACGGTCGCTACTACCTCGAAATGATGATGCACGAGCACGTACCCGGTCAGGCTGAGATAAACGAAGCGATCATCAAGCTCAGCAACCAGACCGGCCTGCCAATGGTGGTGACGAACGACTCACACTATGTAAGGCGTGAGGATCACGAAGCGCAGGACATTCTGACCTGCATTCAAACCAACTCGAACGTGAAAGACCCGAAACGTCTTCACATGGAAGACACCACGTACTACCTGCGTAGTGCTGCCGAGATACAGGCAGAGTGGGTGCATCTTCCTGAGGCCCTGAATAATACTGTCAAAATCGCAGAGTCGTGCGATCTTGAACTTGAGTTCGGGCAAACACTCATCCCGCGCTACTCGACCCCTCGAAATAAACCGGCGATGGAATATCTGAAGGAGCTTTGCTACGCGGGACTCAATAAGCGATTCGACAACCCGAGTGAAGAAGTACTTGAACGACTCGAACATGAACTCGGAATAATAGAAGAAACGAAGTTCGCAGATTATTTCCTCGTTTGCTGGGACATCTTCAACTTTGTGAACGAACGCGGAATTCTCTCAGCCGTCCGGGGATCTGCGGCAGCCAGCCTGGTTCTGTACTGCCTGGAAGTCACACAGATCGACCCTGTTGAAGCTGATCTGTTCTTTGAGCGGTTCTTGAACATCGAGCGTCGCGAGATGCCCGATATCGATATGGACTTCGCTGACGACCGTCGCGAAGAAGTCATCAAGTACTGCATCGATCATTACGGACCGGAACATGTTGCTCAAATCGTCACTTTCGGCACTCTGGGCGCAAAAGCCGCTATTCGTGATACAGCGCGGGCGCTCGCACTTCCGCTCGACCTGAGCGACCGGCTCGCCAAGATGGTTCCACTTACTCTCAACATCAAGCTAAAGGATGCGATCGACGAATCGCCCGAGATGAGAGCGGAAATTGCACGCAATAGCGATGCACGCGAACTAATCGAAATGGCACTGCGAGTTGAAGGCTCTGTTCGCCATGCCAGCACCCACGCGGCCGCAGTCGTCATATCCGAGAAGCCGCTGACTGAGTACGTCCCGTTGCAGCGTTCCACCAGCGGTAAGGAAGGCTCAAGCCCCACGACCCAGTACTCGATGCACCCTGTCGCCGACGTCGGGCTGCTCAAGATGGACTTTCTCGGGCTCGCCAACCTTTCGATTCTCGATCAGTGCGTGAAGCTGATCGCCAAAACCACCGGTGAGCACATGGGTGTCTACGATGTCCCGATCGACGATGCCGGTGCATTCGAGGTACTTGGTGCTGGTGATACGTTCGGTATTTTCCAGCTTGAGTCGGCAGGAATGCGGAAGAACATCAAGCTCCTCAAGCCCACCACGATCAATGACCTTGCGGCAATGATCGCCCTCTACCGACCCGGCCCGATGGAACACATCAGCACGTTTATCGAGGCCAAACATGGGCGCGCTGAGATCGCGTATCCACACGACGATCTTCGCGAGTTGCTCGAGCCGACTTACGGCGTACTCGTTTACCAGGATCAGGTGATGCTGATCGCCCAGACGTTCGGTGGTTACACCCTCGGAGAAGCCGACATTCTTCGGAAGGCGATGGGAAAGAAAATCGCCTCCGTTATGGAAGCCGAGCATGAGAAGTTCACCGCCGGTGCGCTCAAGAATGGTTACACCGAGGAACAGGCCGACATAGTCTTCGATCTCATGGCACCGTTCGCTGGCTACGGGTTCAACAAGGCGCACGCAGTGTCGTACGCATACATCGCGTACTGGACAGCATATTTCAAGGCAAACTACCCAACCGAGTACATGGCAGCGGTACTCGATTCTGCATCGGGTAATCCCGAGAAGGTCGGAGAAGCGATTCGGGAGGCAAACCGACTCAATATCAGCGTGAAGCCACCCAGTATCAACTACTCGAGGGCAGGGTTTACGATTGAACGTGATGGCGATGGCAACGACGCGATTCGATTCGGAATGGCAGCGGTCAAAAACGTCGGAGCCGCGGCAATCGATCCCATCGTCGAAGTGCGTGAATCTGCGGGACTCTACAAAGATATTGAGGACATCTGTCGCCGTGTCGATTCCAAATCGCTTAACCGCCGCACACTCGAAAGCCTGATCCGCGTTGGTGCGTTCGACGAATTTGGAGGGCGAGGCAACCTCCTCGAGTCGGTCGATCGAATAATCGCTGCCATCCAACGACAGACCAAGCTTCGGGAATCGGGCCAAACTTCCATGTTCGACATGCTCGGCGAATCCGTTCCTGCACCTATGGTTGAGATCGAGATCGCCGGATCTGACGACACTACCGATCAGGAGCGGGTGATCTGGGAGCGCGACCTGCTTGGTGTCGAACTGACCCAGAGTCCATTCACCAGAGAAATGCGGCAACAGCCAGACAGTATCGTTGTTTACGCCGCAGAAATCACAGCGGAGTTATCGGGACAAAAACGCGCTGCGCTTGGTCAGGTCAACAACGTTCGCGAACTCACGACAAAACGCGGTGACAAATTCCTTTCACTCAACCTCACTCTTCTCGACGGCGATATCGAGATGGTGGTTTGGCCAAATATTCTCGAACAAACCCCAACGCTGTGGCAGGACGGCAACTTCGTTTCGGTAACTGGTGAGGTGCGCGAACGATTCGGTCGCGTGTCGCTCTCGGTAGAGACGGCAAGTGAGTATCAACTCAAGGCCGAAGGTCAGGCGGAAGCCGAAGCCGAGGCGATAAAGAACGAACCTGCCCCTGTAATAAGGGCAGGATTCAACGAGGCAAGCGAGCCGCGTCCCGTATTGAACGATCCTGTCCAGAATATCCAGCCTTCCGTTACACCACCAAAGCCCACCACCCAGATCAGTGAAGCACCGGGTAAGCCTGACGACAGGCAGACTCAACGTGCTGATACACCTGCAACCGAGGAAACTCCACTGACGATCGAATCCACTACACCGACCGACGTTGATTCAAACCACAACACACCGAGCAACGGAACCGTGCTGGTTCGCGTTAAAGAGACCGGCGATGCGGCGGACGATCGCTATCGACTCGAAGACGTCATAAGGTTGTTTGTCGAGTTTTCGGGGTACGATCCCGCGATTCTTGAGATCGATACCGGCGATAAGATCGTTCGATTGGCGATGCCATTCAAGGTTCAATCGGGTGCTCAGCTAACCGAGCGACTTCATGAACTTTTGGGCAACGGTTCCGTTCGTTCTGGAGTAGTGTAGTTACGCACAGGCAACATCGTTCCAACCGGAGCGATATTGGTAGGCACATTCTCTCCAGGTTGACACAACGAACACTGAATCGAACCTGACACAACAATCTTTAGAGCGACTTGGATCGTAAAATCCTGATATGGCACTCTCTTTAGATTCTTCAGCTTCTGTGACTACGTTTAGCGGACTCTCCACGTACTCGATAGGCGGGCTCAAAATAATGCCGACAGGAATGTTGCTGTGAACTGGGAAGTTCTGACTACTGCACCCGACGAACTCATTGCCGAATCATGGTGCGGCCTTATACGTTCAGTAGGCATCGACTGCAAACTGCAGCCCGGTGATTCGATCGGATTTCTTGGTGTCTCAGTTTTCCCGGTTCGTCTTATGGTTCGAGCGTCGGATGTCGAGATAGCCCGATCGGTTCTCGATTCGTACGTCGCCCCAGACGAACAACCGCCAGATTCCGAACTGAGTGACGATCAACCGCCGATCTAGCGATTCGCTTCCATCGCGAGTAACCGAGACCTCAGTGGCACGCCGGAACCATCGAATCCGTGCAGTGCGCCCGTCGAACTCACGACCCTATGGCATGGAACCAGCAACGCCAGCCTATTCCGGGCCATCGCCTGACCCGCACCCCGTGCAGCGCGCACGTTGCCTGCCTGCTCGGCAAGCCAACCGTAGCTACGGGTCTCTCCCGCAGGAATGGTCCGACACGCATCCCATGCGTTCCTGAAGAACGCCGTTGATTGCCTGGTGTCAATCGGTATCTCTGCCAGATCAACCGGCGCACCTGAGCAGTACGCAGTGATCAATATTCGGTAATCAATATATTCGTCGGGCGAGTGGTCGGCTTCATGTACTTCTGGCTGAACATGGTCCAGCGCGGTCTCGGGAGAGGTTTCAGACAGGCTCGCCTTGACGATTCCGTGATTGCTACCCACGAGAGCCACCCAACCCAGGTCAGTTTCGAAAACATCAAAGGTGAGCCGGTCGTCTCTATTCGATTTTGCCAATCTAGACACTTCTTCCCTCTCCAAGCTCAGGACCAATGCCACCCAACTGTCTGAATCGGTGAGCAATCAATGCCCGAGCTACCCTGCGCCATGCTTTTTCGAGTTCTTCCGATCTATCGCCATCGTCACCATTTCGACCCGATGGTCCGGCATAAACCTGTCGCTGAAACTCCAGTGCGATAAACGACGCGTGCTCGTGCGCGGCAACCGTACGCTCACCCAGATTTTTCGCGAACTCGATTGCTGTCTCGCTCGGTCGACGGCGCATTCCTGTAACCGATGCAACCCTGCTCATACGAGCGTATGCACGCGTCGGCGCATCCATACCTCGCAAACTTAGCCACCACGCGAGCATCGCAAGTGCAATCGAACCGGCGATTCCACCCGTCCACATAAGCGGTCGCCGCGGGATAGAAAATTGGTCATCGGATACATCACCGTCCAACAAAGGAAACTCTCCACCGGCACCACGTGATTCGCGTGCTAACCGCTCAAGATCGGCGATGTCCTGTAGGAAATCAGGATCTTCTTCAGCCGACCCTACCGCACCCGCAGAAAACGGGTCACCAGAGACAATCGATGGTGCCAGAGAACCACGATCAATCGGTTGCTGACCCGGTGTCACTTCATAGTCAATCCAGCCGTACTCGGGGAAGAAAACTTGAGTCCAACCATGGCGGTCTTTATCGCGAATGAGGAACATTCCTGCATCAGGTACATACTCTCCCGATGCCCAACCAGCGACAAACCTTGCGGGCACACCGACCGATCTCAGTAGAACCGCGGCAGATGAGCCGTAATACTGGCTGTAACCCTTGATTTTTGATGGGTCGCAGTTCGGCTCGACACTCGAACACGGCTCTGCCTGTGTTTGGAACAAGAAGTAGAAGATGCCATCGGTACCGTATTCAGGACCCGATATCTCTAACGAATACTCCTGCGCTTTCAAAAATGCTTTTATCGCTTCTGCTTTCTCGAATGGGGTGACGGCCTCGGCATCTCGAATTATTTGCGAAGCCAACACGCCGACCTCGTCAGGTAGCGAACCCGGAAGTTGGAGATATCGGTCGGTGATCCACGTCGGGTAGTCAACACCCGCTTCGTTCAACTGGGAGTCGGTGGCAAGTGAGATGAATGTCTGTATCGAGAACGAATCCTCCTTCGATATTTCATTGGCCAGCCGCACACCCACCTGCTCGATTGGTGTAGTACGCTCGATTTCCAACCGTGTCACCAGACCCGACTCGGAATCGGTCTGTGGATTGATAAAGATCTCTTCCCAGTCGATGGGACGCTTGCCATCGCTTATCGGCAGTAGAACGGTCTCAAACTTCTCTTCGACACCCTGATCGTTAATCTCCGTTCTGGAGACGATCTGCTCCACACCTGTAATATCGGCAGTAACCAACCCTCGCAGCACATCGTCAACAAGCTCCGGTGACGCCAACTGTTGTGCCCTGAGTTGAGTTGGCTCGAGCGTGTCTATGGGAACGAGATCGTTAAGACCGAATCGAACCGCGAACGCCAGATCGCGAAGGTCAGCAGGGAGATCGCTAAATTCAGCAACTGAGCCGGAGAGTGGTATCTGCCACCGTATCGGATTCAACACCTGCACTACAGTCTCGCGGTCGACTGAAAATACACCGCCGGATGGAACGACCGTTTTAGTATCGACGAGCGGTACGTACACCTGCGAAACACGCTCGCGCTCGCGATCGGTTGGTGCCAGGCTCAACGCTGTTCGCGGGGGTGCTTCGACCCTGGTGTTTGCATCGGTAAGCCAGCCTTCTGACGTGTACCGCTGATAAACGCGACCTGCATACGGAACGACATATTTCGACCGAATCCACATCAGTGGCTCATCGGTGAGTTCGATCGAACCACCGAACGCCATCGACTGTGAAGGCGTCGCGAACAGTTCGTTTCCACCCGGGCCATCCACTCCCGCCAATAGTCTGTTCGCAGGCTCCTGCAACGCATAAAACGGAGCCCTGAATATGTCCCACGTATCTCGAACCTGATCCGACCGCGGCTCCCATACAGGCACCAGCGCACTGATGAGAACGATCGGCAGCGCAAACAACAATCCATCTTGAACTGTCGTCCATGCCAGATGGTGTGAATACTTGATCCCCTGAGCCTTCCACCTCTCGATCCGTCTCACCGTTGTGAGATGGGCAAAAAGGGCAATCCCTCCAGCAAGAAACAGGAAGAACGTGTATTCATGCTCGCCGTGCCGGTAGCTCAGGTTTGTCAGTATCACGAGTGACAGCAGCACGGTCGGCAGCCACGGCGAGCGAAATCGAAACGTCAACGCCGCAACGCCATAGCCGACAATCCAGGCGGCAGTCATGAACATCAGTGCGAACGGAACCGTGTCGGTGCTAATCCCACCCGATTGTGCAGTTTCGATCCAGACCAAGAATCGATCGTACCCATCAATAGAGCGCAATATCGGGTTGGTTCCGGCAGCCTGTTCTGTTCCCTGCCATAGAACTACAAAGAAACCGAGCCCCAGTGCGTAGACAATCGTCAAATACCAGCTGAAATTCAACTTCGATACAACGAATGCTGCGACTGCTCCGAACAGCATCGTAGGAATCACCAACGGAAGATCACCCCAGCCGGCAAGTTGAACCGACCAACCGACGTTGGCCATCATCCAGATCAGAAGGCCGATACTGACCCAATCGTGAACCGGGGCGAATCGAGCCAGAGCATCAGTGAGAGAATCGAACCAGCCTGTCGATCGCGTTCTCTCCTCAACCGATGGAGGACCCGGCACATTCCTCAGGAAATCTGTGGCAACGCTCAAGTATCACCACCGAGAGATTTCTGGGACCCTGCCACAGTACCTGACGACTCTTCGACTTGCGATTCGCTGTGTGTCCGCACCGATGCCTGTCTCAACC
>JAJRZP010000138.1 GCA_024275195.1 Chloroflexota bacterium
CCAGATCATGGATGATCTACAACCGTGCCGATCCCGAGGTGGCCCCTCTATTCGACCTCGGCTTCGGCAAACGTCCGCAACAGGAGCTTTACGACCTCCGATCCGACCCCGACTACATGACGAACGTGGCGGGTGACCCTGCCTATCGGCAAACACTCGAAGAACTGCACGACCAGCTCATGCGGGTTCTGATAGAACAGGCCGATCCACGAGTGGTCGAGTCACCGCCCCGCTTCGAACTCCCTCCGTATGCCGGACCAACCTCGGAAGTCTGGCAAACCGAGAATGCCCGGGGGGTTCGTACCCTCAAAACCAACTGAGCGACTTTCTAAACCGAAGAATCACCATGCAGCACGTTTACATCACCCTTCAGGGCGATCACAAAATCGCCATTTTCAGACTGAACTCCGAAACCGGCGAACTCGCACATCAGGAAGACGTTTTAGTCCCCGGAGGGCCAGCCCCGTTTGCCGTCTCGCCAGATGGCAAGCACGCCTATGTCGGACTCCGGGACGACTTCACAATGGCGAGTTTCGACATCGACCCGCCGTCTGGCACCCTCAAGCCGTCTGGCACGGTCGATCTCGGATCCGACCCGTGTTACATATCTGTCGACAACACCGGACGTTATCTGCTGTCGGCGTACTACGCGGCAGGACATATCGCGGTACATCCGATCGACGAATATGGTTCGCTTGGTGGGGGTGCGACTGAATGGATAGCAACTCGACATCGAGCGCACTGCGCGCAGACCGACGCAACGAACTCCTACACATTCCTTCCGCATGTCGAAGATTCGAACGCCATATACCAATACAGGTTCGACGCCTCGACCGGCAAGTTGACACCAAACTCCCCGGCGGTGATCGAGCCGCCAGCAGGCGATGGCCCACGCCACTACGTTTTCCATCCGAATGGCAAATTCGTCTACTTCGACAATGAGCAGGGCTGCAGCGTTACCGCCTACAAACTCGACCCTGTCAACGGCACGCTCCGGCCGTTCCAATCACTCTCAACCCTGCCTGAGGACTGGTCGGGCGAAAACTCCTGCGCCCAGATCCATATGAGCCCTGACGGCCGTTTTCTGTACGCAGCCAACCGCGGGCACAACAGCATCGCCATCTATTCGGTCGATGCTGTAACCGGTGTGCTGACATCCCTCGGTCAGCAACTCTCGCTCGAAACACCCCGCGCGTTTGGTATCGATCCGACGGGTAAGTTCATGATCGTCTGCGGATTGGATAAGGGCGATCTCGCCACATACAGAATTGAGTCGAGCGGTCACCTAACGCATATCGAAACCCGGCACGTAGGCAACCAACCAATGTGGGTTCACATCACGAATCCAGTCGGATAGCCGCAACTACCGGCCGGAATTGGCGTCGAACACCCGGGTTACGAGTTCGTAGAGGGTCTGCTGCTCGTCCTTGCTCAGGTGAGCCCCGAAATGCTTACGGATGTCCCGACGGTGCGCTTTCTGTGCGAGTCGCAACACTCTCTCGCCTTCTTCAGAAAGGATGGCGTAGTAGCCCCGGCGATCTTCTGGCACGGCTTCCCTGCGAACCAATCCTGCCTTCTCGATTCGATCGACGAGGCGGGTGGCACCGGTTCTGGTCAGGATGAGTGAGTCAGAAAGCACCTGCATTCTCATCTTCTTTTCAGGGGCGATATACAGATGCAAAAGTACGTCGTACCAGATTATCGAGATACCAGAATCCTTCTGCATTTCGTGATCGAACTCGCGCAGCAGCTTCGAGACCATCGTCAGGGTCCGTTCCCATACCTGACCGGCCGTTAATCGCTGCTTTGCGGCCATTCATCACCTTTTCCCGGATTTTACGAATATTTTCTGATATCTCAATTATGTCAAAAGTATTTGATAATGACAATTATTGACATTACATGCAATAAACGTTTATATTGTCGTATTGATTTCTGCCATATCAAATAATGCATCTTCAAATAAATAATGGCTGGTTGTGATGAAACCGCAAGCTGCCGAGAATCGACGTACAAGTGACGCTAGCTTTTTTCAATGACCACGGAGCCGACAACGTATCGTTGTTCGGCGGCAAAGCTGCCAGCCTCGCCAGGCTCGGTTCGGCAGGTCGAATCCCTCCCGGATTCAGTCTGTCGGTCAACGAATACCAGTGCTGGGCCGACAGCGGCAGCGACGAGATGCCGCCCCAGATCGTGCAGGATATTCATCGAGCGTATGAAGCCCTTGAGCGTATTTCCGGCGTCATCGATGTGCCAGTCGCGGTACGCTCATCGGCCGTCGATGAAGATGGCATTGGCGAGTCGTTCGCGGGGTTGCACGACACTTTCCTGAACATCATAGGAGCCGACCGGGTGGTCGACGCAGTCATCAGGTGCTGGCGCTCGCTCGGCAACAAGCACGCTATCGACTACCGCGTTGAGAACGGCCTCGATATCGAATCAGCCCAAATGGGCGTGGTGGTTCAGCAACTCGTATTTGCCGACATCTCGGCAGTCGCATTCTCCGCAAACCCTGTCAGTGGCGAGCGAAACGAAGTTCTCATCAACGCCAACTATGGTCTAGGCGAAGCAGTCGTCAGCGGACTCGCCACTCCCGACACAATCGTCATCAATCGGGATGACCTCTTTCAACAATCGGTCACTGTCGGTGCGAAAGAAATCATGACCGTGCGCACAGAATTCGGCACTGACGAAAAGCCAGTACCGAGAATCATGCAGGGGATGCCGGTACTCACTGAAGATCAGGCAAAGGAGATCGCTGAACTGGTAATTAGTCTGGAAAACCACAACGGGTGGCCGGTCGATGTCGAGTGCGCCATCCACGAGTCCCAGTTGTATCTGCTCCAGTGCAGACCAATCACAACGCTGCCTAGCAAGAACACCTCAAACCACCAGGGCCTGCACATGTCGGGCGCAGAAAGTAGTTAGAAAATGGCGATCCACCACCCAGAACCAACACCAATCCCGATGCCGGAAAATTTTCCAGTCTCGTGGGAAGATCCCGGCGACTCGCACCTTCCGCTGATGCAGGACCGACAGCATGCGCCGAATCCAATCACTCCGCTAACCGGATGGCTGGTCGAGGGTTACGGTTGCGACGGTATCGTCGCCGGTTTTGCCGCAGTCAAGCAGCCCGTAAAAATGCTCATACGCCGAATCAATACCTACTACTACAACGCAATCGTTCCGTCAGTTCCGCCCGAGAAAATGGAAGAGGCAGGGCACGAGGCAGAAGCTGCTTTGAAGGCGGCCATTCCGACATTTGCCGAACGGTGGGATTCCGAGTGGTTGCCAGAAATACGTGGCTATCACGAAACATGGAATGCGTTTGACCTCACCGCCGCCTCTACCGATGAACTGCTCGCCCACCTCGACTGGTCGCTCGACACGTTCAAGCGGCTGTGGCATATCCACTTCGAAGTGATGCTCCCTGCCCTTGTCGCACCCAGCATGTTCCTCGATCTGTACACAGATCTCATTGAAGGCACCGAACAGATGGATGCCTACAAACTGATGCAGGGAATCGACAACAACAGCCTCCGATCGGGTGACGACCTGTGGGCGTTGAGTCAGACAGTGTCCAACTCTGAAACAACCAAAGAAATCCTGGCGAACACACCGTCTTCACAGGTCATGGCAGCACTAGAACGTAGCGATGAAGGAAAGAAATTCATCGAGAAAATCAACGCGTATCTGGAAAAATGGGGGAACCGCTCTGACACTGTGATCGAGATGGGCGATCCGAGCTGGGTCGAAGATCCGTCCATCATGATTGACAATCTGAAGGCATACGTTGGCGGCAGTAGCGACAACCCGAGGGACAAATGGGTTGAGTTGGTGACCGAGCGCGAACGGCTGGTATCAGCCGCTCAAGAAAAAATCGCTGGATACCCGGAACCGGTAAAAGGCCAGTTCAATGGCATACTCGCAGCCGGACAGGCTGGCCAGCGGATCAATGAAGATCACAACTGGTGGATCGATCAACAGGGCAATCATCAGATGCGGCAGGTTTTCCTTGAGTTTGGCAACAGGCTCGTTGCGACAGGTGCCATCTCGACCCGTGATGACGTGTTCATGCTGAGTGGTGATGAGATTATCGAGTCAGCAAAGCAGGAGTTCGGTGGCGATCACCGGGCAACCGTTATTGAACGCCAGACCGAGATGGAAAAGTGGGCGAAGGTCTCTCCACCCACATTCATTGGAACCGACTATGGACCCCCACCCGACAACCCGGTCACTCGTGCGATTTCTCGGTTCTTCGGCCTCCAGCCGGTCGCTGATCCCGATGTTCAATCGGGAACGATCACTGGCTTCCCCGGTTCTGCCGGAAAAGTCACTGGAACCGCACGAGTTATTATCCAACTCAGCGATGCAGGAAAGCTCAACCCGGGCGACATCCTCGTGACGGCAACGACATCACCACCCTGGACTCCGTTGTTTGCGACCGCAGGAGGCGTTGTTACCGATACCGGAGGCGCACTTAGCCACTGTGCGATCGTCGCAAGGGAGTACGAGATACCGGCGGTAGTTGGAGCGCGGGCAGCAACAGGAATGATCAAAGACGGTGATCAGATCGAAGTCGATGGCGATTCCGGCAGCGTGCGAATCCTCTAGTCTAGCCAGTCGATCAGATTGCCTAAAGACGCACAATGCGCGAGAACGTACAGGTGAATCAAGAAGCGGAAGAAAGTAACGGCGGCGAGCGAAAACTGCTCGCCGCTGTCGCGCTTGGCGCCATTCTTGCGCCACTCAACTCGACGATGATCGCGGTTGCACTGCCTGGGATCATCGATGACTTCAACGCCAGCGTAGCGTCTGCGACATGGCTCATCACCGCCTACCTCGTCGTCATGGCTTCGATTCAACCTCTGGCGGGGAAGATCGGTGACGGCATCGGGCGGCGAAAGCTGATCCTTGCCAGCCTCACCCTCTTCTTGATCGTATCGATTGGAGCATCTCTCGCCCCGAACGTGTGGATACTCCTCGCGTTCCGAATCGGTCAGGCGGTTTCGATTTCAATCGTCCTGTCCAACAGCTATGCGATTCTGCGGCAGGTAGTTCCTGCCTCTCGACGGGGAAAAACGTTTGGAATTGTCGAGGCTGCAACCGGGCTATCGGCAGCAGCCGGGCCGCTCGTGGGAGGCCTGTTAATCACTATCGCCGACTGGCGGGCGATCTTCTTTATCAACGTCCCATTTGTCATTGCCGCCCTGATTCTCGCCTGGCAGACCCTCCCCCGAGATTCAAAGCCCGGGGCATGGCATGAATTCGACTACAAGGGTGCGGTGCTGCTTCCGACAACGCTCGTTGCGATTGCAGTTTTATTCCTGATGATCTCTCGGGGTTCTCAACCTGCCCTGTACATTCCGGTCGGGCTGGTTGCGGTTGCATTCTCCGGCATTCTCATCAGGATTGAGCTTGTCCACAACAACCCTGTATTTCAGCCCCGGTTCTTCAAAATCCGAGGCTTCGCAGCGCCCAGCGTCAGTGTCGGGACAAGCAATCTGGCGATGTACTCACTGCTGTTGGTCATCCCGCTCCTCCTTACCGCACGTGGCGGATATACAGAGCTTGAAATCGGCATGATTCTCACCTCTCTTTCCGTAGGGATGGCACTTCTGACGCCAATTGGTGGTCGACTCGCCGACAGACTCGGACGTCGAACGCCAGTCGTCGTCGGGCTTGCAATCTCGGTAGTGGGTACGCTGTTTCCACTGATCAACGGCTCGGAGATCGAGATCGTCCCGCTGATGATCGGACTCGGGCTGGTGGGCATCGGCATCGGACTATCGGGACCCGGTGGGCGCACCAGCGCGGTGGAATCAATTCCCGCCAAAGACGCTGGCGTAGCCGCCGGAACTTACTCCACAAGCCGTTACTTCGGCTCGATAGTGGGATCTGCGATTCTTGCAGGCCTCATCGGCGTCGATAGAACGAATATCGACGGTATCGATCTGGTGTTTATCGTCGTGACTGCCTCGGCCGTCACAGCGGTCGCTGCCTCATTGTTCATGGAATCACACCCAGATGCCGCAGACTAGCCGAACAGTGATGATGCTCTGAACCCAATCTAAGTGCAAGTGCTGTCGTGCTGGACGTTACAGCAGAACTGTCTCTGGGAGGGAGGCAACACGCACACGGAGATTACGTGTCATAATCTCGGCCAGTCTCGACAACGCAACGGAGAATCCAACAATGACTGCGCAGCAACAGAACGATGGGCCAGCACTGAGCCACCAGGGGCATATGGGTGGCGATGCGCGGGCGCTGAAGATCACCGGATGGTTGACCGGCATCTATTTCGCTATTGAACTGGCGATCGGGATATACACCGGATCTGTCGCCGTGATGTCAGATGCGTTCCACACCTTCTCGGCGGTTGGCGGAATTCTCCTCGCAATGGGCGCCAGTCGATTTGCGTCCCGTCCTGCGGACGAAAAGAGCAGCTTCGGCATGAAGCGCGCAGAAATTATCGGTGCGCTGCTCAACGGATTCTTCCTGCTTGGAATGGCCATTCTGGTCATCGTGATGGGAGCAATGCGCCTACAGGACCCGATCGAGTTGTCGGTTGGTCCGATGCTCGCCGCTGCGGCCGGTGGGCTGGCAATCGAAATCTATTCACTCCGGCTTCTGTACAAGAGCCAAAAAGACAACCTGAATATGAGAGGCGCGTACTGGCACGTGATGCAGACCTTCGTTGGCAGTCTGATCATCGTTGTGTCGGCAGCGGTGATCTACTTCACAGGATTCCTGCAGATCGATCCGCTGCTAGGCATGGGATTCGGTCTCGTATTGCTGTATGCATCATGGACGATAATCAAGGGAGCCCTCGGATTCCTGCTTGAGACAGTCCCCGACGGTGTCGATCTTGGCCAGATAAGCAACGACCTGAGTAAGATCGCCGGTGTCGAGGATGTCCACCATATCCACGCATGGGCTCTCACATCAGGAACGAACATCTTCTCAGCACACGTGAAAGTTGCGGAAAGTACAGACCCGCAAGTCGTACTCACCGATGTCCACTCATCGCTTAACGAGACCAATTCGTTCTATTTCTCTACCGTGCAGGTCGAGAAGGAGTGTGTCGACACTCCGGGGGCAGAGGAGATAGACATCACGATCGAGTCATCGGGCGAGAGGCGGTCGGTACATCATTCACCCGCTGAAGGTAAAGATTCCCACCCGCAGGGCCACTAGCTGTACTTCCCACGTAGGTTGTTTACATGTGAGAGGTCTCCGTTTTTGCTGTGTGGAACAGATTAAACCCACCAGTAAACGGAGCCCTCTCATGACACATCCTAACGCCAGATTGACCCCTATTGCACGATTGGAG